>CAXGXL010000035.1:0-14263 GCA_964013555.1 uncultured bacterium | reverse complement strand
CAGTGGCTGATCGAAGGAGTTGTAGGCAAAATTATGTAGATAGGTAAATTGGGTGCCTTGAACTTCCCCAGAATCCGCGCCACCTACCACAAAATTGTGATTGATATCTCCCCCGCCGCAATTGCCAGAAATCAATAAGAGTTGATCAAGCAAACCGGCTGCCAAAGGATCTGGAACATCCTCCTCTTCAATGACCGCGGGGACGCCGGCGGGCAATGCCAGCTCGGGCACGCCAGCTTGAAAACCGGGCTCAAGCCCATAAGCAATCCGAAAACGGTCACTTCTCCCGTCGAGAAGAAGGTTGTTGCAGCTATTGGTGGCAGCCCCGGGAACACCATCATCGGTGCATTTACCAACAAAAACATTGCCAGAGCTTTCGATATTCGCCTGGAAACCCCATCCCGTTCTTCTAACAAAATAACGGATCATATCGATAGCAACCCGGCCTTCCTGAAGGGCTGTGGCTTTATCGAGTTGATGCTGATAAAAACGAAAAAAGTTCTGAGTAGTGAAGGCGATTGCACTCATGATGATGGATGCAACAGCTAAAGTCACCACCAATTCGATGAGGGTGGCTCCTCGTTGTGATGGCTTAAAACCAAAAGACTTGGGTGCGCTCATGGTACCAGAATTCTCCCACGGATGGTTATGTGGTGATTTGCGTCCTCCGGTCCAGATGGCGCATCACCGCTATTAGACCAATAGGTATTGACCACCACGTCCGTAAACACTCCGTTTCCAGCCGGATCTGGCGTTGCTTTCCAAATCACGGTGTACCGACTCCCATCGGGGCTAGCCTCATACTCCCCGAGGCGACTGAAATAATGAGGCAAAGACTCGCCACTTATTTGCTCAAAAGTTAGTTGGTTTGAGGGATTTACAATACCGTTCGGTGGCAAGCCAACTCGAAGTCCTTCCAGCGTGGAGCTAGCGAGATTCGTCGCCATGGAAATATCAGCCGTATTTTTCAAAAATTGGATGCTGTGAATGGATAAATACCCAACTGCGAGCACCCCAACCGAAAAGACCAAGGATGCAATGGAGGTTTCAATTAAAGTGAAACCCTCTTGCCCCTTCTTCAAGCTTCTACCCCTTATTCGCCGTCGCCCAATAGTCATTCACATTTCATCCGGTTAAGGTTGCTCTCCCAGGTAGTTCATATCCCGTGCCAAGTGAAAATCGAAAAAATTGTCGTTAAATAAACGAGTTGGAGCGACGAAGGACGATGAAATCACTCTTATGGTATGCAAAAACTGCACGAGTATGCAAGTTTTGCGCACCCGGGCTGATGATGGGAGCGAAGAAATGGGCCCAGAGGCGATGGACTTAGAAACCTATCGAGTTTAGAGGCTCAAGGACTGGCGACGGCCATGAAGGATGGTAATTAGTTTACCTTCTAGTTGGAGGCCTGCTTGGCAGAGCCTTTGTAGTTTCTCCCGGCAATCTCAAGGTAGTCGCGCAGTGCGTTCATACCTTTATGCATGTCCTTGCCGAGCATACTCCCGTCCGCATCCAAAGCGGTGAAATTCGACTCCATATCAAAATAATTCGGCATATTCGCCCCTGGCATAATGCTCTGAGGATCTTCAAGCCATCTGGGTGTCCATGTATGCTGCAATCTCTCGGCAGTTAGCTTCAAGTTCGGAGCAACAATTCCCTTTGGAATCTCGGAACGTGGCACGTCCTCGTCGGTAAACATATGACAACGAGTACACTTGCCATTCTCGAAGAGCTGCTGACCGATAACGGCAAGCTCAGGATCCGGCTCATAAGAGGAGATTTCACCAAGTCCGTGACCTTCGATCCCTGCAAACATCTTGATGAGTTGGTTAGACTGCTCGTCATCGAATTCAAAACTAGGCATACGCATTTTCAATTTCGGTCGCAACATCATTGGGTGGGCAAAGAAATCAAAAAGCCAGGCCGGTTCAGTTTTATTGCCTTGATCTAATAGAACCGGGGGTACGTGACCACGAACTGGTCCCTCTACATCCTCTAAATAATCAAAATGAGGATCGCCATGGGCACTTGTAAACATTGCTTCCCCGGAGGCATCGAGTTTCCAATATTGGGCGAAGTCTCCACCTTCACCTTGGAAGTAGTGGCAGCCTTTACAGTTATACTGCTCCACTAACCATCCACCCTTCTGGACGGCTTGGCGCTCGGCACTTTGCTCGGGCCATTTCGACTCCCCAATATGACGCTTGGTACGAGAGAGAATAAAAGTGACTACCTTATCGATTTGATCTTCACTAAAGTTAAACTTTGGCATTTGAAGAAGCTCATCGAAAGCTTTAGTGGTCTGCTTACCCTCATCGTATATCCGGGAATTTCGTAATTTCGCGGTCAGCCAAGCAATATGAGTCTTATCCATTTCTTTGGGGCCAAAATTTCCGAAGTCCAATTGGGTGGTGAATTTACTGGCCCAAGTCGTTAATTCGGCGCCAATGGGACTGGCGTCCTCCATTCCCTTAACCGTATGACAGCCCGTACAACCGTACTTCAAAAGGGCACGCCGACCCAACTCGAATTCTTTTTCGTCCGCCGACATTCCTTTGAGCTTAGTCTCAATCTCCGAACGCCTCATGGTCCCGGACATAGCGCCCCTTAGAAGCTCAGTTTGAATCTCGGTATTTCGATCTGGCATTTCCGGCGTTTTCCAATCCTCCTTCTTGTCTTCAGCGAGGTAGGCTGAGATATCGGCCGCTTCTTGTGGCGTCAACCGAAGCGAAGGCATGTGAGTACCGGCGAAATAACGTTTCGGGTCGATTATCCAATTGTAGATAAACTCTTGAGATAACTTGCTGCCAATTCCACTTAGATCGGGACCATGATTGTTAACGGTATTCCCGTCAGACTCTTTAGAGTGACAGCCTAAACAACCCACCTCATCAAAGAGCTTATCACCGCGCTCGGAATTACCCGCAACCGGGATTGGATGAAGCTCGTAGGGGTCGGTCTCTCCATAGAGGTAGGCAACGATGCCTCGAACCTCTTGTTGGGTATTAAAGAAAAATTCAGGGTTAGCACGATAACCGTTGTTGGTTTGATCAAAAAACCTTGGCATCTTCGAAGACGGCCGAAAAGCCTGAGGATCCCAAATCCACTGATACGCAAAATCCGGATCGGTAATTTTAGCGGCAAACTTCCTTAAATCTGGACCAACCTCGCGAAGATTTTCCGTAATGCCCGCCATTTGGTGGCAACCAGGGCAACCTGACTCCTGGACCAATCGCTTACCCTCGTTGTAGTTATCGGCACCAGCTACCGTCACATCAGCATCATGGCATTTCGCACAAGATGCACTAACCCGCCCAACAGGTAATTGGGGATGATCCCAATATTTAGGCGCGTGCCACCCATACTTATCTTCCCATTCAGCTTGCTGCTCTTTGTTACGAGGCGTGTGATAAGCTCGCTGAAATTCAACCGCATGACCCCGCCCTTCGTGACAAGAAGAACACCCGATTTCCTCTTTCGGGTGCGGACTCATCGACGTAAGGAAAAGATCTAAATTAGGATGAGCACCGTAGACCGAACGTCGCCAGCGCAACTGCTCCATAGCATCTTCGGAATCCTCCAACACGGCCTCCGCCAAACCATCCCAATCAGCCAAGTTTTCATTAGCCCAGGCTTGAAGAGTCATTTCGGGATTCTGAGCAAAATTCTCCTCGAAATCGGCGATTAAGTCCTCGTGATCCGCCTTGGGTGCCTCGTATTTCATGGTATCGATAACGACTTCCCACAAATTGGACTCCAGGGCGGCGCGCGTACTCGCTTCTGAAAATCGACCGGAATCCTCGTGGAGTCGATAACTTTTTTTATCAATACCGAGGTGACAGGTTTGGCAGCGGTCTTCTTTTTGAACGGTGGCAAAGTTGTAATCATCTCTTAAGTCGGGAATGACGATTTGTTTGATAGTGATAGTAGGGCGAATAAAGTCAACGACGGGAGCATCTCGAAAAACGTCATTAAAGAAGTTGTGTTCGATGGTCGAAAGAGCTTTTTCGGTTTTTATAACCTCGCCGCGCAACGCCATAATTGACTTTTCTGCATCTGTTTTGGCCTGCAACAACGAGGCGCGCTTAGCTTGGGCATCCTCCATGGCATCTTGCTGGTCGAGCATTTCCGTTTTGAGCCTGGTTATCTCCGCTACCACCGCGTCGTATTTTTCTTGGGCGGCCTTTATTTTGTGCTTTTTGCCTTTGTATTTCTTGAAGTCGTGCTCGGCCTCGTACTTGGCGTCTCCTAAGTCGGCTCCTTTAAAGTTGAAATTCTGTTTGGCAACATAGAGCTTTTTACTAATGGCTGAGATCTCATCATCCACGGCCTCGATCTCAGCTCGTTTAGTTTTAATAACCGCCTCGGCGGCCGACAATTCAGTTTGGGCCGTTGCCAACTTTGCTTTGACGTCCTCCTCTTCTAAGGCAGCTTCAGCAATTCCCTTTTCAGCGGATAAACGTGCAATTTCGAACTCTCGGAATTCACGCTGGTGATTTTTCCAGGATCTATCGTAATCAGCCCAAATCATCCACCCGCAGGTGACTAAAAGTAGGGTCGAACCAATGGCAAACCAAAAGTTCAATGTTGGGATATGATACGCCTCATCAGGCCTATTTGTACGAGCCACAGCCGCTACCTCCGCAGGGTCACAACACCCGCGCTTGAATCCAATATTGGTCGCTAAATATTAAAAAAGTACTCTTGAATTGCCACAATGTACTTCAGGTTCAATGTCCACCTCAGAACCATTTTTATAGGCAAAGACATCATGCTTAAAAACAAAACCATGAATGTGTAATACCGGGCGGCTCCTAAATCGAGCCGCAATTTGCTAAAGAACTTCATCTTCATCATGCCAACCGGCAGCATGAAAACATAAATGACTGTGGCTATAATCCCGAAGATTTCGCGCTTAAACCAATGGTCGGGAAGCCCCCAACCCAAGATCTGAATATAGATAATCTCGGATAAGTTGACGTTATTTAAAACAGGTTGCTTATGAACATCCCAGTAATCGTAGGGTCCAAAAAAGTTCCAGTTCGGCCCCCTCAAAACGGTCCCCAAAAAGATCAAAGCAATCCAAAGAACATAAAAGCCAAAGCAAAAACCACCGATGGCAAAGCGCCGCTCTTTGAGGGTGTAATACCCATTGCCTTTGGGGTTTTTGTCGATGTAGGGCAACGCCATTAAGCCGACAATGATAAGAGTGGGAGCAATAACACCCGCCATCCAGGGATCGAAGTAGACCAGCATTTCCTGCAAGCCCAAGAAATACCAGGGAGCCTTAGAGGGGTTGGGGGTTCGGGCTGAACTCGCAGGCTCCTCAAGCGGAGCCATAATAGCGATGGACCAAATGACCATGACCGCCATCATAAAGATGCCAACAATAAATTCGATATAAAGCAGATGAGGCCAAACCAGAACTTTAACGTCCCCATCTTCCTCTTCGATGAGCGGCCGCCCCGCCTCGCGTCTTAAGTCGTTTTGATGGGCCCGATAAAATCCCACCCAACTAAAGAAAACCAGCGAGAAAAGCATGATGATAATCGGAATATTATCGCCCTTCGTCGCAATATAGTAAAAGTTGGGGTCGAACATCGAGAAAACATAGATGAAAACAAACAACCCCATTTTGATCCAGAAAATCTTAGGCTTAACCCACGTCTCTGGTTTCCAGATCGCGACAAAGCACCACAGGGTCATCAAGATCATATAAGGCTCGGGCTTACAAACCCAATTCAAGAAACCTTTAAGTAATTCTACCATCTGCTAATCCGTCCTAAATTGCGGAAAACCAACTCATATGCATCAAACAGCCCCCACTACATCGGGCCGCTGATACCCCCATCCTTACGAATTCTCCAAAAGTGAACGGCCATTAAAAACGCCGCCAATAAGGGGAACGCAACGCAGTGTAAAACGTAGAAGCGCAAAAGGGTTGCCTCACCAACAAACCGCCCCGCCAACAAACCGAAACGAACATCATCGCCCGCATGAACCAGAGAAATATCTCCTACCTTAAGAAACATGGCCCCGGGACCTTCATGGCCCAACAAGGGCGTAGCTCTAGCCATATTCGTTCCAACGGTTACCGCCCAAATAGCGAGTTGGTCCCATGGCAAGAGATATCCCGTAAAGGACAATAGAAGCGTAAATACGAGAAGAATAACGCCAATATTCCAATTGAATTCGCGCGGTGGCTTGTAGGACCCCGTCAAAAAGACGCGAAACATATGAAGCCACACGATAATAACCATTGCGTGGGCTCCCCACCGGTGCATTTCACGAAAAATGCCCAGGGGCACGTGTTCACGTAGGGCTACAATATCCACATAGGCGTATTCGGCGGTCGGCCGATAGTAGAACATCAGCAAGACGCCGGTAACGGTCTCAAGAAGAAAGAAAAAGAAGGACAACCCACCCATACACCAAGTGTAACTGAGCATGACGCCACTTTTTCGGATACGAACCGGATGCAAGTGAAGCACCACGTTGGTAATGATCGCGAGAGCGCGGTTACGGTCGTTGTCCATCCAGCCGTGCCGAAAAATAGATTGCCAAATCTGGGAATCGTAGATCGACCTGAAGATACTTGGCTTTCGCTGTGGTATCTGAGCCGGTTTCAGCTCCTTACCTGCCATAAGAGCTACTCCTTAGACGCCCGACAAATGGGGGCGACAAATTGATTCAATAAACGCGCCCAAAATCTATCCAACGTAGTTGAGATAAGCTTCAGGATCGGCCCACTGACCTTTTTCTTGTTGAAATACTTTCGATTTATCCACGAGAATTTGGCCATCTTCAGCCAAGGAAATCTTGTGCCTCTCTAAGGGACGCGGCGCCGGCCCTTCAAAATTAACTCCGGTGATATAAAAACCAGAACCGTGGCATGGGCACTTAAATTTAGAATCAGCGGACAACCAATTGGGCGTACAGCCCAAATGAGTACAAACCGTAGAGAGGACATAAAAACCTGATTCATCGCGAACAAGCCATACGCCGTAACGTGCCTTCCAACGAGTATCAACAACACCAATGGTGTACTCCTCGGGAAGACCGGCCTTAAATGACATGGGAGGCTCGAACAAGACATTGGGCATCATAAAGCGTCCCATCGCCGTCACACAGGCCCCCATGGCCGCGGTAAAGGTTAACCACCCTAATCCGAGCCAATTAACAAAATTGCGTCGTGTCACCCCCTCGACGGGGATCGCGGGCTGTTGCCCACTTGTAAAGACCTTAAAAGCCATTGCAAGTTAACCTAACTGATTAGAAGCCTTGGGCTTCGATTAGCTTTTTCGCCATGTTCATCGCCTGCAGATTTTCATCCGCATCGGCAATCTCTTTGAGACGTTCCACTACTCTCGGTGTGCGCAACATGCCAGCAGATCGCACAGCATTCAAGAACTGTTCGCGTTGTTTTTGCGGTTCTCCACGCACTAATTGGTACATCGGACCACGATTAAGAATTTCGAGGATAACTTCTTCGCCCGAAGAATTCATATTTCGAGCTAAAGCAAAGGCGCTATTCCACCTTACGGATTCGTTGGAGTCGCTTAAGGTCTCTTCGAGTCGGGTGAGGGCTTCGTCGGTTCCAAGTACACCCAAGGCAAAAGCGGCCGTTGAACGCACCCCTGGTTCGCTACGCTGAGAAGCTTTGATGATCGCGGGAACCGCTGCAACGTCCTTTATTTGAGTCATCGATACCAAAGCATAGGTAACTAGCTCTTCATTGGTTTCGTCCACCACGCCCATCAAAGCCGGAAGAGCACGACGATCGCCCAGGTAGCCAAACGCAAGGGACAAAAATTTCCGTACTTCATCATCGCCCTTACGCGGGTCCTCATAAATCTCAAGAAGCTCCGGAAGTAAAAGCCGAACGGTGGTTAATTTACGTTGGTAATCCTCGTCTGCTTCTTTGGCAATTCCACCATCTTGTTGCTCGAAAACGGAGGGCTGCAAGTATTTCGTCAACGCAAAAGCCGCCTGACTGCGACGGTGCTCGCCCCCAGAGCTGAGAATTCCCACAAGCTCTTCGGGAGAGGTATTTTCCTGCGTCATCATTGAGAAAACGGTAAAGATTCCCACAGCTGCCGCCGCAATCAGAAAGGGCGCCAACAAAAAGGCGTACATCCTCTTCCAAAGAGGTTGCTCATAAAAAGACTCAGACGGCTCTACTAAGCCAAGCTCATTGATTTGAGCTTTTGAATCTTTTGGATCTTTAGACTGCGAGGGGGCCATTTTCGGGGCGACCTTCAGGAACAAATGGGGTGCCGTCGGGGTTGAGAACGTTAATAGCCTCTTTTTGGCAAACGTCTTCGCAAAGCCGACAGGCAACGCAATTTTTGACGTTGACCATCTTCACTACAGAGTTAGAAAGGGGTTTAGTAACGTCTTTAACAATTTCGAGGCAATCATAAGGGCAAATGTCAGAGCAAAAATCGCACCCCGAACAATAAACTTCGTCCACTACTGCAATGGGTCTAGCTGCTTTCTTTTTCAAAAAGGGAATGGGTCGACCAGCACCATCCAAGATAGCTTCGGTAGGGCAGACAATGCCGCATGCGCCGCAATCGATACAAGAGAGAGGATCAATCCAGTGGATTCGTTTCGACTCACCGGAAATACATTCAACCGGACAGCGCTTTGCGCAAGCGGTACATCCGATACAGAGCTCTGGAATGATTTCAAATGCCATGCCTTATCCGCCGATTACGTCGTTTAAGATTTTGTGTCGTTTATAGATAGCCTATTGAAATGTCAATGAATCTTGAAAGATACGAGTCTAGTCCACTCATTCTACCAAAAATTGATTGCTCAAATACAAAAAACCATACGCCAACTACAATCTCAACGTTTTTTCACTACTCTTGGTCCCCCGTCGAACCGTCGCCCTCTTAAAGATTGATAGGCACGAGGAGTTCCTAGAATCTCGGATAAAAGAAATCCATCCAAAAGAACAGTATTTGATGTCGATTTTTCAGAAAAAAGAGAAGCGAGCCCTGGTATTGGTTGCCCCTCTCCCTCAAGTCGCTGCCCAAACCCGACATGCTCCGTTGCAAAATCATCAGAAAGACCCCAGGCAGAAATCTCTTGCTCAACTTCTTCTGGTTGTTGGGCGGGAGCTATCTTAGTTTCGGAACGATACTCTTGCTCGGGCCACATGAACTCATCGGGGTAGTCCGGGCCTGCTGGCTCATCAATGTCCTTTTGAGGTGCATCGATGGGGCCCCCATCAAGCTCTTGTGAGGCGGGCCCAGCATGGGGTTTCTCCTCTTGGCTCCCGCCCCGTAAGGCTCTCAGGAGCCGACCACCAAACACCCAAATCAACAAAACCAATAATTGGTAAATGGTTTCGTTATCCATTGATGTCCTCTGGCTTGGTGACCATTTTACTTTTTAACGGTGGAACAAGGGGCTTAGGGCGCTGAAAAATTTCGGCAATTCCGATACTTAAAGATAATTTCCTTGGGGCATGGAAACTATCCTTAAGGCGACGCAGCCATGGTGGTTGCCTATTCAATAGACTTACTCCTCAGAACCAGAACTAGCGCCCGCTTCCGCATTCACGGAAGTACCGATTCCCTCGCGCATCGAGGTATCAGCCATTACGTTTTTGAGGTTGTAATAATCCATTACTCCAAGATTGCCGCTCCGAAACGCCTCAGATATCGCCAAGGGCACTTGGGCCTCAGCTTCGACCACCAAAGCACGCATTTCGAAAACTTTGGCCTTCATTTGTTGTTCTTCCGCAACCGCTAAGGCACGTTTCGACTCGGCTCGAGCCTGGGCTATCTGTTTGTCGGCCTCCGCTTGCTCGGTCTGAAGCTTGGCACCAACATTCGCTCCAACATCCACATCCGCAATATCAATGGATTGGATTTCAAAAGCAGTCCCAGCATCAAGGCCCTTGGACAAAACAACTTGGGAAATATTGTCGGGATTCTCCAAAACATGCTTGTGGGTATCAGCCGAGCCGATGGTGGTAACAACCCCTTCACCTACTCGAGCCAAAATGGTCTCTTCCGTTGCGCCCCCAACCAAGCGCTCTAAATTGGCTCGCACCGTCACTTTAACAAACGCACTCACCTGAATACCATCCTTGGCCATCGCCGTGATTTTCGGAGTGGTAATGACCTTGGGCAAGACGCTCATCTGAACGGCTTCAAGAACATTCCGGCCGGCCAAGTCGATCGCCGTGGCTCTTTGAAAATTCAGGGTAATACCGGCTTTACGGGCAGAAATAAGAGCCTGAACAACCAGTTGAACATGACCGCCGGCCAAATAATGAGCCTCCAATTCATCGTAAGATAAATGAAGCCCCGCCTTAACTCCTGTGATCCGAGCTTCCACGATCGCCGATGGTGGAACCCGCCTTAAGCGCATCGCAACCAAGGTCATAATTCCCACAGGTGATCCGGACGTTAAGGCCTGAATCCACAAGCCAACGGGCACCAGGTATAAGAAAGCTAATATAGCTACAATTCCAGCAATAATTAGCGCAACAGCAGGTATGGCCACCTTAAATCTCCTTCACGAGCAATCGTGTTCCATCTAGAGCAATCACTTCGATGCGAGCTCCAGCTTTAACAAAATCCCCAGATGTCTGAACATCCATCCGCCGACCATCAAAGTCGGCGATACCACTAGGGCGCAAGTCAGATCTTGCGACTCCTTGCTTTCCCAAAAACTCCTTGTAGTCCTCGGGCGTACTAACAAAGCCCTCCTCATCGGAGGTCGATTTTCGCAAAATCATCCATTGTGCAGCTTTCATGGTCGGTAAGCGCCGAAATAAAAAGAACGCCGCAATAATAAAAACGACCAAGACAATCGCCATTCGAAACGAAACCACCTCGAAAGCCTCCTGCGCGTAGCCCAAATCGAAGGCAACATCCAACGGTACACCAAATTCAATCATCCCCATCGCAAAACCGGCAATGAGTAACATGGCCCCAATCACCCCCGCAAATCCAAAGCCGGGAATAACTAAGATCTCAAGCAAAACCAAAAAGAGTCCAGTACCTAATAATAGAAGTTCTTCAAATCCCGCCAAACTCGCCGCGTACTGCCCTAAGAAGAAGAGGAAAAGGCAACTAACGCCAATGATGCCCCCAACCCCAAATCCCGGCGTGTAGAGCTCCATCAAAAGCCCAATAAAGCCGAAACTCATCAACAAAGAGCTGATGGTCGGATCGGTCAAAAAGCGCGCCAGTTTTTCAGCCCAATGAGTCTCTGTTTTAACGACCGTCGCCTTACTAAGATTTAATGCCGTTTTCGCTGCATCGTACGAGTCCAAAATGGCATCGGCCAGCTTCAACTCCACTGCCTTTTGACTTGTTAGGGTCAAGAGTTTTCCTTTTGCGATTACACCTTTGACTTCAATATCCGCATCCACCATCGCTTCGGCCAAATCGGCTCTGCGACCAGTCGCCTCAGCGGTCGCTCGCATCTCGGCTCTCATATAACTTACGACCTTTTCAGAAGTAGGCTTGGTTTCTCCGGTCGTTCCACCTCCTTGAACCGGAGTAGCGGCCCCAATGCTCGCCCCCGGGCTCATCAGGAGGGTATCGCAAGAAAGTGAGATAAGAGCTCCAGCGCTAATCGCCCTCCCCTCAACGTAAGCCACTGTAGTTGCTTTAGTTTCTAGAATAGCATCCTTGATTCGCACCGCCGCGTCCACCCGACCCCCGAAAGTCGTGATTCGAAAGACAATCACATCGCCTTTTTCCGCCCGAGAAGCCACCCGCTCTACAAATGCAGCCAAACCTAAATCTATGGTTCCATTGATCGAAACCTCGTAAAGCGACTTTCCCTGCCCCTCTTCCCGATCGTAACCTTTTAGATGAGTTAGGCCTTTTTCGGCCTTCCCCCCGGCCACAGGTTCAGGGGCACCACTAGAAAGAAGTCCGCCTATTAAAACGCAACAAGAGTATATGAGTCGTCCACTTAGCACGAAGGTGGTTTAGCACCTAAGGGCAACCCGAAGCAAAACAAACTCATTAGGGCCCTACGAAAATCAAGCACATTATCTTAGCTAGCCGGAATTCTGTTGGGGAAATTTGCAATTAACAGGGACGAATGCCCCAGTGGTTCTTTTCATCCCTAAAGCAAAGAGTTATCTTGAGGCTTCGGCGAATGCTCCTGATTCTCAGCCCCCGCGATTTGCTATCAAACCAGCTGCTTTGACCGCCCTTTCGACTGCATCCTCGTCATTAGCGTCAATGAACTTTCGAATTTGGCCTTGTCTATCTACCACCACCATGTGGCTGCCATGAAAAATTCCCTCGAAGGTTCCCTCGGGCCCATCGTTTCCCATCGCCACCTTTAAGCCGTCACTCACGGTGGCCTTGACTTGATCCAAGGGTCCGGTCACAAATCGCCAGGTAGCCGGGCTCGCACGAAACTTAGTAGCGAAGACCTTTAAACGCTCTGGAGTATCGTAATCCGGATCCACACTAAAAGAGACCAAGTGGAATAAATTACCCAGCCCTCGAGTGCGATGCTGAATTTCACTCATTTTTTCAGTGAAAGCCGGACAGACCGTCGGACATCTTGTAAAGATGAAATTCGCGATCCACACCTTGCCTCGAAGTTCCTTCGAACCAAAGGGACGCTCATGCTGGTCAATAAGAGAAAACTCGGGAATCTGGCCTAGCATTGGCATGGGCTCAGGCAAATTGACGCGAACGGCCCGAATGAGACTAGCCCCCGAGATCAAGGTGATCAGCCCCACCCAAAACCACGGACTTCCGGTCAATCGAGAAGCTACCGCTTGAAGTCGGGCGCCGAGACTGTGCTGAAGAGAATTCGAATTTGACATGGGAGATACCTACGGCAGCGGTTCCCATTCGTCAACGTTCATTAGCACAGTGAGCTCCACGACAATTTTCTTGCAGACGGGCTCGTGAACATGCTAACCACTCCCATTCGGAGCGGCTTTGACTGAGTAGAAAGCCCGGGAATTCGGACAATTTCGAACAGTTTTATCGTTGTGATGCTACGTCACAACGTAAGACCATGTCATTGAGAGACTATCTCACTGAGGATAGGCAGCTATGAGCAGTGCGACAAGAGACCACGAACATCACCACCACAAGTTGAGCCCCGAAGATTGGCCTGACGATCGGGATTTTGGAACCATTTCCGCCGGCAAAATGTCTATGTGGTTTTTTCTCCTCACGGATGCCATGTCATTTGCGGGTTTATTACTGGCATACGGTCTACTTCGAGGCGGTTCCGAGGTTTGGTATTTCCCCGCTGAAAAGGGTGCTACCATGCCCGACGGAACCCTCGCGAGCGAAGCGGCGGCCGCGGCCAATTGGTTTACCGAGCCGACTTTCGGCATTCCCTTCACCGCAGGACTTACCTTTCTCTTGATTTGCTCGAGCGTAACTCTGGTAATGGCTTACGCCAATGTTGTTGAGAAAAACCGCTCTCGGGCTTCGCTTTACCTCTTTCTTACGGTCCTCGGTGGAACCCTTTTCCTTTGTGGCCAGATGCAGGAATACTGGGGAACATTTCACTTTTTATTCTCCGGTGAACATGCACATGGACTCATTGCCAACGGCCTTATTTTTGGTAAGTCCCATTACGCTAGCACATTTTACGTCGTAACCGGTTTTCACGGATTGCACGTATTATCCGGGGTCATTTACCTCGCCATCATTCTCGTTCGAAATATGATGGGGAAATACGACGATGGGGATTATAACGAAATCGAAATTGCCGGACTTTTTTGGCACTTTGTCGATTTAGTTTGGATTCTCGTTTTTACTTTTGTTTACCTGATTCCCAATTAATCGCGGAGTTTCACAATGGCACACGTCAATCGTAAAGAATATTGGGTTATCTTTGTTGTTCTGGCGCTTTTAACCGTCCTTGAAGTCGGAGTAGTAGAAATTGAACCGGTGGCTTCAGCGCTAGGCAAAACTGGGATAGTGAGCTCACTCTTTTTACTTGCGGTAGCAAAAGCTGCAATCGTAGCACTTTTCTACATGCATTTAAATCACGATACGAAAATAATGAAATTGAGCATTGCTTTGCCTCTTAGTATCCCAGCGGTCTACGCCGTAGTTTTGATCATCGATGCACAAGTGAGACTCTTACCGTGATAAAGAAGATTGCTCATACCATCTTGCTATTAGGCACACTGATTGTTCCTAATATTGTATTTGCCTGCCCTCAATGCGCGCAAAACAACAACGATAGTTTGAGTTTTCTATTAATGCTAGGCGCAATGATTTTACTTCCTTACCCTGTA
>CAXGXL010000034.1:0-14396 GCA_964013555.1 uncultured bacterium | reverse complement strand
GAACCGCTCTAGGCAATTGTGTTTGCGAAGCACATCCAATGCTGAGTGTGGCTAGCGCAGATAAAAACAAGATAGCAAGGCGTGAATTCATCATATTATAATTGCTAACACAGCATTTTGTGCTGCCCAAAAAACTCGCAATTTCGATCGAGAGCATGATTTTTCCTTGGGATTAAGGCTATTGTCAGAGTTCAAACCGTTCGGGGTCTAGTTGAATTCCGACAAAAAGAGATGTCTTTTTGTTGTAGGCCCGAATCAGCATGTGCATTCGTTGCGGTTCTTTAGTTAACTCGTTACCGGTTCAGGTATTGGTGATATTAGAGCCTTGAATTTATAGGCTGGGGCATGGTTTTTGGGAGGCAGAAGCAATCAGCACTTGTGCCCACCTCGAAGGGCCCACTTGGTCGCGGGTGATTTGCGTTTTTTCCGCTTTTTCCGTGTTTAGGAGACCTCACTGCATCGGATAAATTTGGTTTTTGAGTGCCGAGACACGTCGCTTTCGGATGAAGGCCCAAAGCTTGGGGGTTAGATTTACTCGACTCTAGAGTCAGAGTTGGTTTCTTAGCCCACGAACTAAGGTTTGAGCTCTGCCAACCCAACTACCAAGGTTGTCTGTGGCTTTTGGTAGCCGCATTGTAACGAGAATTCTCAAAAAACCTTGGGCTGACTCGGTCATTGTTAGGAGAAGCTTCATTTTTTTGACGTCGTAGGAGGGAGTTTCGTCCATCGCTCGACATACATCCCCCTCTTCAATGGCCGCCTCAAGCGCAACTCGGGCGGATTCCAGAAGCATCCACTCCCGAGTTCGGAGAATCTCTGTAATGGTTGGCCACACGTCCAGGGCCGCTTGATATGGGGCATTTCGGTGCTCGCTAATGGCTCGAACCAGGCCATAGTCTTGGAGTTCAGCAATCGTTGAACTGAGTAGGGAGCGGCTTACTCCTAGTTTTGAGGCCAGCTCTGTTTGGGAAAGGGGCCTTTTGTGCAGGGCCAATAGTGTCCAGACTCTCCCATGAATGGCTTTAAACCCCCAATACTCGATAAAAGCACCTGCTCCATCGCACACCTTGAGAACTTTTTTTTCGAGTCGATCGGCCCGTAGAATAGCCCCAGGGGAAAGAACGGGCTGTGAAGATGATGCGGAATTGGAATTCTCAGTCATGGCCAATTTTCTTCGAGGTGTGATCGGATGTTGAATCGCGTTCCGTTGCCTTTGTCAACCGGTGCGCAAAAGTTATTCACAAATCTATGAACAAAGTGTATGAAGCCAGCAATCGATGGAAATGAGCGATGGTAGCAGTTGTAAAGATCCCCAAAAACCAAGCACCTCCGTATGAGGCTTATTTAAGGCAAGCCTTGAATAAGGCCAATTCTACCGCCCGAAGAGCCTTGCTTAGAATTCATAAGTCGCTGTCTTTAAAGGAGGTTTGGCCTTCCGAAGGCGTTGAGTTGACCAAGGGGGAACTCTGTGTGGCCTGGGCTGATGGGCGTCGCCACGAGACATTCTGGTCGGTGGGAAAGGCCGCTGAAATTGAGTGTGGGGATGTCATCCGATTTGCACAGGCTCAAAAAGGTTGTTCAGAGATTTGTGAACAAGTAATTCAGGTATCGATGGAGGAGTCTTTTTTACCCGACTGGTCGAGAATTCCGGCTGGGATCGGCGGATTTGCTTTTTCTCGTGCCCAGCGTTTGGTTGGCGAAGTGTGGGATGGTTGGGAGGACGGTGTTTTATGGGTTCCCAAGGTTCTTTTTTATTCGAACTTGTCGCAAACCGGTGCCTGCTTGACCTTAGCGGTAGAGCCAGGTGAAAAATTGGGTGTATTGCGTGAACGCTTAGTTCGGGATTTGGCCAAGCTGGAGCTTGAATTATCGAGGCTTTCACTGCATGAAATGTCAGTGGATAAGAGAGGCGGTAGGCCAGCTTCTCTTCCCTTTCCTCTCGCTACCCACAAAGAGATAACTCAGGAAAAGGTTGCCTGGTGCGAACGAGTTGAAAAGGCCCGTGGCGTTATTCGCAATGGCGAATTGGATAAGGTTGTTTTAGCTCGCTGCGTGGAATGGGGAGCCCCCCCAGATGCAGAGTTTGATGCCTTTGGGACTGCTCATCGATTGCGAAAAGAATATCCGACTTGCAGAACTTTCTTGATCCGGCGTCCGGATGGCTCCTCCTTCGTTGGGGCGACACCTGAGATTCTAGTTTCTTTGGAGAGGCAGCAGGTTGAGGCTGTTTCGCTTGCGGGAACGGCGCGGCGAGGCAAAACCGAACTAGAGGACAAGCGACTCGGAGATGCATTGGTTGCTAGTGCGAAAGATCAACATGAACATCGGTTGGTAACGGACGCTATTCGGACGAGTTTTGAACCCGTTGTTGAAGACCTGAGAATCGGTACCGAGCCGAAATTGCTCAAGCTTCAGAATGTCCAGCACCTAGAAACGCCAATCGAGGCAACCTTAGATCGGACTAGGGGGATCATGGAGCTGATTTCGCGCCTGCATCCTACGCCGGCAGTTGGGGGAACTCCTTCTTTAGAAGCTCAGAAATGGCTACACGAGAATGAGGAGCTTGAGAGGGGCTGGTATGCCGGTCTCGTTGGATGGCTCAGCTCGGATGGTGATGGCCTTTTTGCGGTGGCAATTCGCTCAGCTTTAGTGAGGCCTGAAAAAGCTTGGTCTTTCGCCGGAGCTGGTTTGGTTGTGGATTCGGATCCCAACCTCGAATGGGAAGAAACAGCCTTGAAATTGCAAGCTATGGGGCAGAGTCTCGTGGTGCAATCACGATCCGCGATTGAGTCGGCGTTACCGAGAGTAGCGGCTCTCGGGAAGGTAGAAGTTTATGATTGAGAGTTCTGAGTATTTTTCTTGCGACTCTCAAACGGGCCATTTCACAGCGGTCGCAAACCTCGAGTGTGGACGCAACCTTATTCAGGCTCTTTTAAAGTGTGGTGTGCGGGATTTCATTGTATCGCCCGGCTCGCGAAATACTCCGGTTCTAGTGGCTTTGGAGCACCTTTGTAATTTTTACGCAGGTGACTCCAAATGGTCCTACACAATCCATCGAGTTCTAGATGAGCGTGCTGCGGCGTTTTTTGCATTAGGTATTGCTCGGGGGAAGGCTCAACCAACAACACTGCTCTGCACATCCGGTTCCGCTGCGGCCAATTATTTTCCTGCAGTGATTGAAGCAAATTATTCGGAGGTGCCATTGGTGGTCCTAACCGCGGATCGTCCACCGGAGCTCCTTAATTGCGGTGCCCCGCAAACCATCGATCAGTTGAATCTTTTCGGGAACCATGCTCGGGGTTTTCTCGACTTAGGAGTACCCGAAAGAAACGTCGATTCCGAAGAGGTTGTGCCTCAAGTCAGTCGCTTTTTGATGGAGCATTGGGAATCAGTGCTGGGTCCTCTTCAGATCAACTTACCCTTTAGGAAGCCTCTTTGGACGCGCGAAGCAGAAGACTTTGTTTTTGCTTCAATCGAGCAACCGGACGGACAATGTGCTCTGCCTATAGTTGGGGGGATCTCAGAGTTTGAGGCCTCTCGTATTGCCAAGTACTTGGGCGAAATTGAGCGCGGTTGTATTGTAGTAGGTGCTCGGTGTCATTCTTTGCATTTCTCCGATTCCGCATTTTCAGAATGGGTAGCTCAGCTGGCGACATCATTGGGATGGCCAGTGATTGCCGAACCTGCTTCTGGAGTACGATTTCAAGATTATTATCCGCCGGTTATCTCGATGGCTGATGGTATTATGCGTTCCCAGAAGATGGCCGAGCATTTGAGTCCTGAATTCATTTTACGTTTCGGTAAGTTTCCAACTTCCAAAGCAGTGGGGCAGTGGTTGGCAACTCATTGTGGGGTGGAGACTTTTTATGTGAGTGAGTCACCGCGGGTTCAAGATCCTCTTGGAAATGTCCACACTTCGTTTCTCGCTTCCCCGTCTCAATTTTGCGCTGATATTATGGGCCATCTTGCCGCAGGAAGGGGAAACGCTGCCTGGTTATCAACTTGGGAGGCCGCTGAGATGGCTGCCCATGATGCCGTAATGAAAGCCTGCCCGGTAAAAGATACCCCCTTGTGGGAAGGATCGATTTCTCATCAGTTAGCCAACCGACTGCCGACTCAAAGCGCTTTGCACATAGCCAACAGTATGCCGATTCGAGACATGGATAGTTTTGCGCCGACGCGTTCGGGAAACCTTGTTGTGTACTCTAGTCGAGGCGCTAACGGAATTGACGGGACTATCGCTACTGCATTGGGGGAGGCCTTTGTTGAACCCGCTAGGCCAACAACCTTGCTCGTAGGAGATCTGGCTACCCTTCACGATTTAAGTGGGCTTCATTTGGCCGCTCTTTTCGAACGCGAGGGCTTTTTCAACTCGTCTTTTGTTATCGTTGTGGTGGACAACAACGGTGGAGGAATTTTCGAGCATTTGCCGGTCTCGTCTAATGATTCTATTTTTGAGCGAGCATTTGTTACGCCCCAGGGCACCAATATTGAAAGCACTATTTCGGGGTTGGGCCTTTCGTGTGCGAGAGTTTTTACTGACGCTGAATTTCAGGCTTCCCTAGAGGGGGCTTATGCTCGAATGGGTGTGACGGTAATTATTGCGGAAGTTGAACGAACCCACAGTGTTCGAAAGCGTCAGCAGGTTTGGCGCGCGATGGCGTCGAGTGCAGAAAATTCTCTCTTCGGAAAAGAGGAATTGTCATGACGTCGAAGAGTCCTCCAATCCCTATTTCCGATCTTCGTCCATCAATTGGGGCTATTTGGCTTCAAGCAATTAGGCCAAAGACATTAAGTGCTGCACTAGCGCCCGTGGGGGTTGGAACGGGGTTGGCTATAGCGGACGACGTAGTGAGGTGGGCCCCTGTCGTAGCCGCCCTTCTGGGGGCCATTCTTATTCAAATCGGGACCAACCTCGCAAACGATTTTTTTGATTTTAAGAAAGGTGCGGATACAGAAGCTCGTTTGGGGCCTGCACGAGTGACCCAAAAAGGATGGGTTTCACCCAAGGAAGTTGCAATAGCTACAATTTCTATTTTTGTTCTGGCGGTAATTGTAGGCTCTTACCTTGTATATATTGGAGGGTTTCCTATTGTGGGAATTGGAATTGCGAGCATACTCTCTGGCGTTTTGTATACCGGAGGACCTCGTCCATTAGGTTATATGGGGTTGGGAGATGTTTTTGTTTTTATCTTTTTTGGCCCGGTTGCTCTTTGTGGCACCTATTATGTTCAAGCGCTTGATGTCTCTATCCTTAGTTTTTGGGCTTCGATTCCCGTAGGGCTTTTAGCTACGACTATTTTAGTCGTTAACAATCTCAGGGATCGCGATACCGATGTTCTGGCAAATAAACGAACCTTGGCTGTTCGTTTTGGAGCGAGTGCCGCAAGGGCGGAATACTTGATCTTGGTTGTGGCAGCTTATGGAGCACTTTTTGTCCCTCCCGTATTTTACAAGGTTTCTTTTGGGTGGTTACTGCCTCTGATTAGTCTTCCTCTAGCGGTTCGGGAAGTGTGGGCTATCTATAGTAAAGACGGAATAGATTTGAATCCTCATTTAGGTGCTGCAGCCAGACTTGGTCTTGTTTTTGCTCTTCTTTTAGCTCTCGGGGTAAATGGATGAGATTGCAAAGCGTCCATATTCAGCCGTACCGGTTGAATTTGAAGAGCCCACTGAAAACGGCGTTCGGGAGTTTGAACCATCGCCAGGGACTTGTACTTGTTCTTGGAGACGAAGATGGCATCGTTGGGTTGGGTGATGCATGCCCGGTACCTGGGTATAGCAAAGAAACGCTGGTTCAGGCCAAAAAAGATCTACAATCATTTTGTGATTCATCCTGGAAGGAACTGAGTTGGGAGTCAGTGGATGATGTTGAAGGTTTTTGTAACGGCCTTCACTACTGCCCTTCGGCAAGAAATGCTATTGAACAAGCTCTATTAGATACCGTGTCGAGAGCTGCTCAGATCCCTTTGTCTCAATTCCTGAGCAAGGATGCCACCAGTAGCGTCGCAACAGGGGTTTTGGTTCGCGACGCTGCTCAGGCAGAGTATTTTGTTGCAAGGGGCTTTAGTGTATTGAAGAAAAAAATTACTTCTCCCGATATCAAAACCGAGAAAACCGCGATTGCGGAGATTCTGCAGGTTGTACCCGATGGAGTGAGACTTCGCCTGGATGCAAACAGAACTTTAACATTCGATGCTGCTCTTTCGTTGCTCGCGGATTTGGACCCCGGCAAAATTGAATTCGTTGAAGAACCTCTCTTACCAGAATTGCAAGCGAGCCTTGCAACACTTCGCCGAAAAATTTCGGTTCCAATCGCCTTGGATGAGTCTCTTACCGATGAAGCAATGCTGCAAAGAGCCTTGGTTGAAGAATGGGCTGATGTGGCGGTTATCAAACCAATGATGTGCGGCGGACCCTTGAATGCGGTTCGCTACGCCAAATTAGCGTCATCACATGGCGTGGGTTGCGCGTTCACATCCTCTTTGGAGAGTGTTGTTGGGCGACTAGGAGCGCTGCATGTTTCGGCTGCGGTTCCGAATAGCTTGGCGGCGGGATTGAATACAGGCGTTCTTTTCGAAAGAGACTTGGCTCCGGAGCCTGAACTTGTTTCAGGGCAATTTATCATCTCATCCCAACCGGGAATAGGGATTAGCGATATGGAGGGATTATGACACGAATACCGAATCCAATTGAGAGCTCTGCTTTGGCTCGCCCCAACCACCTTGCTTTGATTTGGGGAGAGAAGCAAGCATGGAGCTATAGTGAGCTGCGTCTTGAGGTGCAAAAGAGAGCTGCATCCCTCTTGGATTTGGGTATCCGCGAGGGGGACATTGTTGCTTTATTGGGCCAGCCGTCTTCAGATTGGGTTGCCGCTTTTCACGCGATCGGATGGATTGGTGCAGTAGCTATGCCTCTTTCTCCCGAGCTAAGTTCGAATGAGCTTCGGCGGATCCTGAAGGGGGTCCCCCCGAAACTTTTGTGGGTGGGGCCATCCCATGAAGAGTGTGGCTTAATTCTCAGTGACTCAATTGAGGTTGCATCTTTTCTTATTTCTACCTCAAACGTCCTTCCGAAAGAGGCGTTGTGGGGACTTGAAGACGTTCGGCTAATTGTCCACACTTCAGGAAGTACAGGAACTCCTCGAGCCACACGTCTCACCACAGGGCAGATCCTATTTAATGCAATGGGCTCTAGTATTCGTCTCGGACATCACTTGGATGATTGTTGGCTCAACTGCTTACCTCTAAACCACATGGGCGGCTTGTCCATTTTACTTCGATGTTCTTTTTTAGGAACTACGGTTCGTATGGCGCATCCCTTCGTTCCGGAACAAGTCAATGAACTTATAGAGTCGGGTATAGTAACTCAAATATCGGTTGTCCCTGTCATGTTGGCAGCTATTTTGGATTTGCGTGAAGAACGACGTTTTCCTGAATCGCTAAGGGTTCTTCTAGTGGGGGGAGCGCCTTGTCCAGATAAGTTAATGGACCGTTTAGAGAAAATAGGAGCACCTGTTTCGGTCACATGGGGAATGACTGAGACCGCTTCTCAGATTACAACACGAGTTCCGGGGGACTATTCGCCTGAATCGGGTGTGGGAACTCCTTTGCCGTTCGCTCGAGTGGCCGGTGGCGAGAGCCGCTTGTCAGTGCTCGGGCCTATCGTACCTGGCGGCAGTATGCTGACCTCTGATGTGGGGCGTGTTGATGCTAGTGGTGCGGTTTATGTGCATTGTCGGAGTGACCGAATCCTAGTTTCGGGAGGGGAGAATATCGATCCTGTCGAAATAGAAAACGTTTTAAACGAGTTTTGTGACGTGGCTCAAGCAGTTGTTGTGGATGTACCTCACCAAAAATGGGGGCAACGCCCGGTTGCCTTTATGTTGCCAGCACGTAGTCCCCACGAAGACTTTTGTTCGCTCAAAAAACGCTCGAAAGAAAAGCTAGTAGGGTTTAAGGTTCCCGACCAGTTTTTTTGGCTCGATGATTTTCCCCGGACCAGTTTGGGGAAAGTAGCATTCGGACAATTGCGTCTATTTGCTCGAGCTATCTTGGCTGGGCAAAAGCCCCAATCCATCGAGATTGGCGCGAAGCTCCTCGGGTATTCCGCGGGGCTTGAAGGTTTCGAGGTCGACAATAGCGTGAACGAGTTGGACGGTGGCGCAAAGGCGTTTGTCGGGACCGAAGACCGAGTATTCAAACGTTATCGAATTGGTTCCAAGCTTGGAGATACTCAAGACGATTCTCAGCTTCTCGCCCATGCGCATGGGGGCTTTAAAGTCGGCTTCGGAGTGAACCAAGGGCATGCCCCAGCCACCGCTGTCAAAGACGGAGCCGAGACTGTCTTTGGTAGAGAGGAACATTTCTTCGAAGGTGGCGTGACAATACTCAAAGACTCGACCAAAAAAGGCGATTCCGGCGCGATCAACTTCATTGAATCTGACGGTAACGGTGTGTTCGAAACTCATAGAGACTCCAGCTTTCCAAAGATTAACCCAAAAGAGGTGGTATGATGCATTCCCTTGGCAATTTAATTCAATCGCCCAAACCGGTTCTAGGACCCTTGGCCGATACCTCGCATCTTCACGGTGTCTCCTCATTGGCTCAAAGGCTACGAGAAATCAAGCTTTGGTTGGCAGATGATTTGAGTGTGCTTGAAAAGGACATTCGTTCTAGCGCCTCGACAAATGACGATTTGGCGACAAGAGCTGCATCTCATTTGCTAAAACAGCCAGGGAAAAGAATCCGTCCTCTTTGTGTCGTTCTCGCTGCTCGGATCGGCGGTATGGAAATGAACAGAGAGATACGAGATTTGGCGGTTGCATGTGAGTTGGTTCATGCAGCAACTCTATTACACGATGATGTTCTCGATGAGGGAATTGAGCGGCGTGGAGCAAAGTCGGCCCGAGTTATTTACGGAAATTCAGCGAGTATCCTTGGGGGCGACCATCTTCTGATTGAGGCTCTTAAACGTGTGCAGTCTCATAAGCAATACGACCTTTTGGCGAGCCTTATGGATGTGGTTGCTGTTATGGTACAGGCTGAAGCAATTCAATTGGAGCGCCGTGGGAATTTTGTACCGGATAGAGAGCAGTACATGGAGATTATCTCCGGTAAAACGGCGTCGATTTTTGAATGGGGCTTACGAGCGGGGGCTAGTGCCGCTGGGCTTAGCCAAAAAGAGGTTGAAGTACTTGCCTCATTCGGAATGAATCTAGGGATTGCTTTTCAAATGGCCGATGATGCTCTGGATTTGGCTGGAGAGCCGGAGGTTACCGGGAAGAGCGCTTTTGCGGATCTGCGCGATGGAAAACTTACGTGGCCATTGATAATTGCATGTGAGGTAGAGCCGGAGCTCGAGCCAATTCTACGTGAAATCACTCAAGCTTCCCAGGCTTTAACAGCCAGAGAGATCGCTCCTTTGCAACACCGAATCCTAGCTACGGGCTGTCTCGAGGCGACTAGGCAAAGAGCGCAGACTTTTGCTGATTTGGCTAAGCAATCGTTGAACACGTTGCCAGATTCTCCTGCAACAGAGGCGCTGCATGCAGTGGTCTCCCTTGCTGTCAACAGGGGGAATTAGGAATGACATCGTTGGTAATTAAGCTTCACGAGGATGCGGATGTTGGAAGTGTAGAGGCTTCTTTGAAAGGGTGTGGCGTTTGGGGCACGTTTCATCAAGGGGAAGTCGGCCGCGGCAGTGAGCGGCTCATTAGTATTGAGCCGCATTCTCGGAATGTTAGTAGTACGGTATTAATGGACATTCCGGGGGTAGCGGATGTGTTTGCTTCAGCAAGTTCGCACCCCTTAGTTGATGGTCAAAAAGGAAGGAAGCACTGGATAGGTGAAACACTCTTGGGTGAAGAAGGTAGTCCGGTTTTGATGGCTGGTCCGTGTAGTGTCGAGAGCGAAGAGCAAATTCATTTAGCCGCAGCGATGGTGAAGCGATGTGGGGCGTCTGTTTTGCGTGGAGGTGCCTTTAAGCCCCGATCCTCCCCCTACGCATTTTCTGGTCACGGAAGGGAGGGTTTGAAGTGGTTAGAGAGTGCCGCGAAGCGCTTCGAACTTGGTATCGTTACAGAAGTCATGAGCGAAAAGGATGTAGATATTGTTGGAGGGGTTGCTGACATCGTACAAATCGGTTCCCGAAACATGCAGAATTTCTCGCTTCTTCACGCGGTTGGTGGACTGGAAAAGACGGTGCTTCTAAAACGGGGCATGGCTGCAACGGTTTCCGAATGGTTGTTGGCTGCCGAGCATTTGTTAAGCGGTGGTGCTGCCGGTGTGATTTTTTGTGAGCGTGGATTGCGTACGTTTGATTCGTCAAGTCGAAATCTATTAGATTTGGGTTCCGTAGCACTTCTCAAGCACGTTTATGGTATGAGGGTTGTTGTTGACCCATCTCATGCAGTGGGGCGCCGGGATTTGATTTACCCGCTCTCTAAAGCTGCGTTGGCCGCTGGCGCCGATGGTTTAATCGTTGAAGCTCACCCTGAGCCGGCGCAGGCGATGAGCGATGGTCCCCAGGCTTTAATTGAGTCTGAGTTGCACAACCTTGCGAGTATTTTCTAGAGCGCAAGGTTTTTGGAGAATATAGGCGCTTATCCTTTGAGTTATGTGCTTTCCAATGCCAAGATGGCAGTGTGATGGACTTCTACAAATATCAAGGATTGGGAAATCATTTTATCTTGTTGGATCGCCGCTCTTTGGTGAACCCGGTACTTGCACCTGAGGTAGTAGTTCAATTGTGCTGCGCCAATCGGGGAATTGGAGCCGACGGCATTTTGACCGTAGTGCAGGAATCAGATGGATATCCTCGTATGCACATACAAAATGCGGACGGCTCGGATGCGGGAATGTGCGGTAATGGGTTACGGTGCGTGGTCCGATACCTAGAGGATTGCGGTGAACTTTCCGCCGAACAAACCTGGATCAAGGTATGGGTGGCTGACAATCTCTACGACTGTCGTTTGACTCCATCTGGAGAAGTTTCGGTTGATATGGGAATCCCTTTGCGGAGCAACAAGGAACTTCCTGCCGAAAGAGCCACTGGCGAAGAGCTCGAGGTGGAGGTTTTGGGTAGAACGTTCAAGGGAACCTGCCAATTTTTCGGTAATCCACACTTCTCAGTCTTTGTGGATGAAGATGAGAGCCCCATGATTTTGGCAAAGAAATTCGGACAAGAGTTAGAATCGCATTCGTATTTTCCTAATCGAGTGAATGTTTCTTTCTCGAGGAGTTTGTCGAATGGATTTGAGACGGTGGTTTACGAGAGGGGTGTCGGAATCACGCAAGCTTGTGGTAGTGGTGCCTGTGCAGTCGGAGCCGCAGCAGTCTTGCGCGGCTATTGGGAAGTAGGCAAGCCTCTTAAGGTATATCTGCCCGGTGGAGAGCTCATGATTACGGTGTACGGTGATGGAAGAGTAGCGATGCAAGGTGAAGCTTCTCGAGTGTTTGTGGGACGTATTTCTTTATCTCGTTAGTCGAGTCGTGGAGGATTTGGTTTGACTGCGATCTCCATATTAATTGCTGACACCGATGCGAAGTTGCTGGACCGGTGTGCGGCGGAGTTGATGGTTCGTGGAATTTATGCTGATGGAGTCACCACAGCTGCAGCTGCACTAACGGCGTGCAAGCGGAGCCGCTATCAATTGCTGTTGTTGGATTGGAGTCTAGCCCAAGGCGGTTTGGTAGAGGCTGTTCGGGCTCTTGACCCGAATCAAGATATTGTTGTTCTTCTTGAACCAAATCAGCGGCGCGATTCTAAGTGGAGCATGCGAAACAATATCTTGGATTTCGTGGTGAAGCCTTATGAGGTAGATGAGCTGGTTGTATTTATCGACCGTTTGGAAGAGCGACAAATGCTCTATGAATCTCAAGCACGTTTGTTGGGGGAGAATATAGAGTACGTAGAATTACAACAAACATATCACAGAGCATTGGAGATGATTGGCAGCCTGGATGGTGAAATGTTGGCGGAGCGCTTGGTACAAGTTTTTGCGGAGGTTTGTTTTGCGCAGGGTGTAGCTTTGTGGATGCCCCAATCAGGGGAAAGTCACCTCCATTTGAGGTGTGTCGAAGGGAACATTGATAGCGGCGCGGCTAAACCCCTTATTTCTTCTGAGCTAATGAATAAATCCAAATTATTGGGTCGTGGAGAGCCCATCATTAGTAATGGAACTACACTAAAGGACTTCGAAGAGTGCGTTGAGGGAGATAATTTGCTGGTTCCGATGGTGCGAAGCGGTGAGATACTTGCCTTGATCCAATGTTTCTCGTCGCAAAAGGAAAAATTTAGGCAGCGCGATTTAGTGCACGCTGCAGTACTTGCTGATTTCGGAACGATTGGTCTTTTGCATTCTAAGCAATATTATCAAGATCGCAGAATCGATAAAGTAAGCACTCTCGGTGTCTTAGATAAAATGTCTTTATTTGTGGAGGAGCTGGAACGAGAGCGTGAAAAGTCGCGTTGCTACAATCGCTCCTTCGGACTTTTAGAGTTTCCTTTGCAAGGGGTATTGAACGAAGTTGACCCAAGCAATAGTGCGCGCAATTTAAAGTTTGAATTACAAGAAGCTCTTCGGAGGTCCTTGCGGGAATTTGATGTATCGTGTTGGGATGATAAGAAATCTCTATTTTGTTTATTGCCCGAAGCATCCTTTCTGAATTGCTTAACGATGGGGGAAAAAGCAATTAGAGCAATTCTTGTTGTTCTAAATGAACAAGGCCTATCTCATTGTTCTCGACTTATTTGCTTCGGCCCAGCAGCTTACCCAAGTGATGGCTCCGAGCTTGACGAGCTTTTCGTGGCCTGTCGGCGAAGGGCGAAACAAATGTTGCAAAGTCCTATTGCCAGTAGTGATTTGTTGACAGGAGCTCCGTGGGCCGTTGTAGATAACTTACTTGAGAAAGGAGCTTTGGCTGGGGATGATTCTACTGGGCTCAATAGGAGTAAGTGGTGGACGGCTGCTTATCAGGATCTCTTTTCGGAGAAGTTTGTTAGGGCAATGCAGGCTGAACTTCTTTTGGAAGCAGAGCGCCAACGCTTGATGCCTGGATATTTTTTTGTTGGCCAGCCTGGGGTTCGGTTGGGTGAGGATATCCTCAAAGGTCTCGCCAAAATCGGAGGAGGGCGTCTAAAATCCTATTTGTTAGGGAGCACCGGTTCTCGTGAGCTTGGTGAAAACGACAATATAGAAGAATTGACGGCGGATTCTGGAGCGTCTTTGGGGTACGAAATAGTACTTCTCTTAACGGATAGTACGACCTATGTTTTCATCGGTAGACCACACGAGACTGGTGGGTACCAAGGGTTTCACACTGGAGATTGGACGGTTGTAGCAGCGATGGTGGATTTACTTCATAGAAGTTACCGGTTGCAGACGGGAATGGTATGATTTGGTTGATAGTGCCATTGTGTCTTCACGCTGTTGTGTCACAGGACCCGGTAGATTCTCAGAGTTTTTCACACGAGCGTTTGACAGACCGGAGTACAGAAGGCGTTTCGGGATTGTATGGTTACGGTGTTGGCTTAGAGGTTCCTATGGTTGGAATCCAAGTTGGTCAGGGAGCCAGTAGCTCTTTTGGTAGCGGATATACGCTTGGGGCAGCGGTTAGCTGGGAATTTAGGCCAAAGTTGTCTATTCGAGTGTTTGGGGCTGGTGGTGAAGCTTTCGGCAGTAGTGTGCGGATTCGATACGAGGAGGCCCAGGACATTGTTAAATCGCAGCAGGATGCGAGCTGGTTAGGGTTTGAAGTGGGGGTAGGGTTGACGTACTTATTTCGAGGTATTCTACCAACATGGGTGCCCTATGTGGGGTTAGATGGGGGTCCTCATTTGCATGGATATTTTTATCGTTTTGATGAGACGTTAGATAAGCTCGAAGGAACTGGCCAGGAAAGTGCCGTAGAAGGGTGGAGTAAGAACAGCGTTAATTTGTCGTACAAGTTCGGGCTTCGAGTCGGAGTTCGTATGGAGACGCTATCGTGGTTGGCATCTAGTCTAGAAGTAGGGTTCGGGTTAACCAGGATAAGGAACGCTAATATCAGTGGTACTATCGCAGCGAGAAGGGTCCAAGGTGATCCAGAAACACTGTGGACTTTGAGAGTTGTTTATTCTCTTTTTTTGGGCTTGTGATAACCGAGATGCGAACGATACTCATTGCAGATAAAGATCCATCTCTCCATCGTGAATTGAGAAATAGCTTGGGGGAGTGGAACAAAGTTCTTTTAGCCAGCAATGGAACCGATGGCTTCGAGATCGCAACTTCAGTGAATCCCGACTTGATTCTTTATGAGCATCGATGTCCTCTAATTGGTTTGGAAGAGTTTTTGAGGGCGGCTGAGACTATTCCCAAGATGAGGGAGATAAAAGTCGTAGCACTTTTTGAATCG
>CAXGXL010000033.1:0-14401 GCA_964013555.1 uncultured bacterium | reverse complement strand
AGCTGTTCCTACGTGGGTTAGGGTTTCGACAAGAAGATCGGTACCGACTACGGCTACGATGCCTGAGGCGCGGTCTGAAATAATGCCTTCGATTCCCTGATCGTTGACATCAACGGCTTTGCTCAAGTCCCGGCGTCGACCCATTTTACCCAACACGCCTTTTTCTTGCGTGCGTTTGCGTCCGTAGCAGAGGTAGAGAATGCTCCCGGCTCCAAGGATACTTCCGGCGGCCACCAGGGCAATGGTGCCCATAGCGACCAAGAGAATACAGGAGACGATTAATCCTGCAATTTGGAGTCCTGGGTATAGCGGCGAGCTGTAGGCTGGTTTGTACCACTGAGCTTTGGATTCCCGCAGAACGAGAAGGGATAGAATGGTCGTTGCAAAAGCAATAATTTTGAAGGCACTTGCTAGTTTAATGATTCCGCTGATGTCAATGGTGACAATGGTAATGCCCATGATTGCACTGGTGCAAAGAATGCTAGTAAAGGGTGTAAAGTACTTGGAGCTAATCAAACCAAAGAAATTGGGGAGCAGCCCGTCTCGGCTCATGGCGAATGGAAAACGCGATGATGCTAGTAGGCCAGCGTTCGCCATTGAAGTCATTGCCAAAACGGCGATAATCGCGGCAACAATGCCGCCGATGGGGCCCAACGTTATTTCCGCTAGGGTATGCAGGGGCCGGATGTTATCGGCGAGTTGGGCGCGAGGGATATGGCCTGCAATGCCAATGACTATGAGACAAAAGATGGGGGTAATTATGCATAGGGAAATCAGGATGCCAGATGGTATATTTTTGCCTGGGTTTTTTACTTCCCCTGCAATTGCTGCGATTTTGGTTAATCCTGCGTAAGAAACAAAAAGAAACGCCACGGTTTCGCCAAATCCGACTACTCCGTTACTCAAAAAAGGGTCCAGCTTCGCTCTTTGAAGCGTGGGAAGGCTGGTTAAGAGTAAGATGCCGAGGCCTGATGCGGCGATTGCCACGACTATTCCTTGAACTTGGCTGACTTTCTTAACACCACCGAGGTTCAATACTGTGATCATACACAAGAGGCCAAAGGCCAATTGAGTTTCGGAGAGCTCTTGCCCAAGGACATGCAGGTATGCACTAAAGCCGACTAAAGCAAATGCGCTCTTAAGTGCCAGAGATGCCCAAAGCCCAAGGCCCATGACCGTTCCTGCGAATGGGCCGAATGCTTGATTTATATAGACGTAAGTGCCACCTGATTTTGGAAGAGCGCTAGCTAACTCACACTTGGCCAAGGCCGCTGGAAGCACGCAAAGCGCAACAGCGATGTAGGCCAGCCACGCTGAGCTCCCTGTCATGTACACAGCAAGCCCAGGGAGGACAAAAACACCACCGAGAAGGGAGCTGATAGTGATAATAACCACGGCCCACATACCTAGGCGGCGTTCAAGTGTCTTCAACTTTCTCTCCGACGAATAGCAATCAGTGAAATCGCTAACTCAATGCAACTGATAGTTTAAGTTTCTAAGCACTTAAGTGTCGAGTTTATTGAAGTTTAGCAAGAGTTCGGATGGATATGCGACAATTATGTTACCAAAAAGTTCAAGAAGTAGACCGCTTGGATTGATTTAGATATTTCGGCAAGAATATAGAAGAGTAGAATGCAGGTACGGCATTATTTTGGAGTGGTGGCTTGAAGCCAAAATTCACAAGTGCTCTGAGCTAGGTTCCTCTGAATTTGGCGCTGGTGAGTTTTTTGACTCATCCAATTCATCGAGTAGGCCGGCAATAGCTTGGGCCCCACGCTCTACAATTCGCCTAGTTGTTTCGACGGCCTTGATTTCCTCTTGGTTTTCAATTGCCTTAGCAAGGGTCGTGTAGTCCTCAAGGGCTTGAAATTCGTCGGCTAGGATATACCTGAGATGAACTTGAATCTTGGAGTAAACGGCGTTGAGTGAATTAAGCGCTAGTTGGTAGGCAATACTTCCCGAATGAACGACTACGATTCGCCAAAAATCCATCGCTAATTGTTGCAAAACGTCGATTTCATCCGCGTGATTTTCCATTTGGACCAGAATAGAATGCAGGGAATCAAGTTGGTCTGAGGGCTTTTGCTGGGCTGCTCTTTGGACGAGTTGCACAGCCAAGCTAGTTCGCATTTCTATAACATTTCGGGCGATGGTCGTGTTGATCTCTCCACCGGGACCCACAATCATGGCACCCAATATTTCAAGCCCCGCGGTTTTCGTGAAATCCAACACGGAAGTAGCCCCGCCTTGGGTAATGGCAACCAGTCCAGCTTGTTCTAGGCGTTTGAGCCCTTCTCGAACCGCTCCGCGGTTTACTTGGAGGCGCTCTACTAGAATTCTCTCGGATGGAAGTGAATCACCCGGTTGAATGTGCCCATGAAGGATACGGTCTCGCAATTGCTCGAAGACTGCCGTCGCCAGAGATTTTTTTCGAATTGGTTCCAACACTGCGTCCATTCTTCCCAATTTATTGCGGATATTCAGTGACTTGTCAACTGGTATGATAAGTTGATAAGATGGTTTCGAGCCGAGGTAGAAGGAATGCATCTGGCTTCAGGCACCGAGCACTTGCGACGAGCCTGGGGCGGGTTGAGAGGAAGCTTAGGGGGAAGACTGGCAGATGATGAGTGCTATTTTGAGGTTTGTGCGCCTGGCGTTTGAGGGGAAGACTGAACCCACAACGAAGACCGATGCGCGCACTGCACTGGAAACAAAGACCCTGGTGGGGGCCGTTCAAGTTTTTTTTCGATTTTCTACGCCGCAACTTCTCACAGTTAAAGTTCTCGTTTTCTTCGGCGTCAATCTTTATCTGGGAGATTTCTCTATTTGGGATTGGGTCATTGCAACTAGCATCCTCGTTTATTGGCCTTTGCAAGAATGGTTCCTGCATGCCTATCTATTACATTTTAAACCGATTCAAATCTTGGGTTTTACTTTTGATCCCTTTGCGGGGAGGCTTCATCGTTACCATCATCGCTATCCTTGGATATTGGAAACGATTTTTTTGCCTACTCGGGTCATTGCTGCTTTGATTCCTATTCATATTCTATTGTGGATTATTGCAATGCCTTCTGCGTCCCTAGCTGCCTCAGGTATTTTCCTCTTTACGTTGGCTACTTTGGTTTATGAATGGACCCACTATTTGACTCATACTCAATACAAGCCCAAAACGAGTTACGTTCGTAGGATTTTTCGCAATCACCGCTTACATCACTTTAAGAACGAAAAATACTGGTACAGCTTTACGGTGCCCTACGTGGATGTGATTTTCAGAACAAGCCCTCGAGTCGATCAAGTGGAGTCCTCGAGTACATGCAGGACTCTTGGTGTCGACGGGGAAACCCTCTCTTAATCTAATTCCGACCGAGTTCTTATAAATCCCCGGTTTATGGTAAATTGTATTTTTAACGGTGCCAGTTTGAGTCGAACTATCTCTTTGTGCCTCGTATTTAGTGCCTTTGGTCGACTTTTAATTGGGTTGATTCTCTTTTGGCAAATAGCTAAGGAGGCCCTCTACAATAATCCTTTAGGTTCAGGATTGGACAATGATTGTGAACTTTGTTTCCGTTATAGACTCCCTCAGTGAAGATAGAGTCGTGCGCTTTGTAGATAAGCCCGGAGGTTACGATATTCCTACCGCACCAGAAGATATTCACGACCTAATTTACGAGTGTTTTCACGCGGGACGGCCCGTTGAGATCAGCTATGATGACTCGACGTTTGAGATTGTTGATGCACGCCCAGGCGATAGGTAGGTAGTGGCGCGCATTGATTGGCGCGCCGTCAAGCTGCTAGTCCGTTCGAATGGAGTGCGTTACAAGCATTCCCCTGCATAGTCGAGTGCTGCCGCAGCTGCAATTCGGAAACAGTTGTTGGAGTAGGTTACTCCATCACACCCACACACCGGGTCATAGACCATCGTGCAAATAGCATCCTCATTGGAGAGCTGGCAGGTTCCCACCAAATTTCCTTCACAGCTTTCATTATTGCTGAGGTCGCATATTAAGTCTGGTCCACAGGCAGTGCCTTCAGCCTCGCATTGCTGACCCTCATTGGCCACGCATTGGTTTTCTAGGCAGGTATGGTTATTGGCGCAGTCTGTGTCATTACTGCACACAGAGGGCGTCGGGCTTGGGTTTTCACCACCGCATCCACTTGCACCGCTTAGAAGTGGTATCGTTATTAGCGCAAGGGCGAATAAGCTCAGTCGGTAGTATGCTGGCATGAAGATCTCTTTCTCTTTGTTTTGTTATTGGCACTCGCCTACGTAAGCGAGCGGAACTTGGGCAGCACGCCGCATGCAGTCGTTGAAGAAGGTTTGGCCGTCACAACCACAGACCTTGTTTTGGGTGTCTGGGCAAGAGGCGTTTGGAGCAGGAACGCAATTGCCGCCAGGGTAGTCGGTGCAGCTATTTAATTGAACTTCTTGCTCGTCTTCGAAAATCAATTGTCCTTCACAGATGAATCCGGCGTCGCATTTTACACCGGTCGCTGAGCATCGCTCGCTCTCGGTAGAGGTTCCGCAGGCACCAGGGTACTGAAGGGGGGTATTGCCGATTTTTCGCATGCATGGATTGCTGTAGGTAACGCCGTCACAGCCGCATTGCGGGTTGTATTCTCGCGTGCATATTTCACTGGGAACGACACAAATACCGCTGAGGTTGTCTACTCCACATACATTGTTCTCGCTGATATTGCATATCTGTCCTTCATCGCAGGTGCGTTCGCTGTTGCCACCGCACGCCATGCCTTCGGTGCTGCTCTCTACCTCGTCGGCCACGCATTCGTTGTTGATGCAGCTATGGGCTTCGGGGCAAGCGGCATCGTTTGTGCAGATCGAAGGATCGGAAGTACCAGTGTTGTCTGTGCCGCCGCAGCCGCGCGCCCCAGGAAGTACGGTAATAGAGAGAAGTAGTAGTGTCGTTATTTTCGCAAAGTGGGAGAGTTGCATGGGATTTTCCTTAGCGCTGGGGAGGGCGCTTTCGGTGACCGGTTTGTGAAAACTAAGGTGCACCTGGTTATTTGTAGTCAGTGTGTAGCTCAGCGAAGGGCTGTGCTGTGCTCGGATAGATTAGGAACGCCTGGTGCGGCTCCTGTATCTGACCGAGGCCCACTAACATCGTATGAGCGTTGGGTTGTCAATCCGAAAAAGTACCGCTGTAGCTCCTGGGGACGACATAGGAGCGACGTTGATAGAATCAACCTGGTTTCGCGAAAAAAAAGTCATTCAATTACCTATGTTTGGCTTGCTTTTGGAGGTGGTCTCTTCCCAAGAGCCTCAAGGGGGCAATTAGCCGCCCGAGCCGTCTTTGAGCCTATTTTAGCGTCGTGTGGTGTATCAGGTGAGCTTCACCGGTGACTCCGTCCCCGTTGTCTTGAACGAATTCAAGCAAAGGAAATGACTCAGCGACTCGCTTTTCTAACCAGAAAAAGTGAAATTGGTCCGGTGCTTTTGTCAGGATCCTAAGTGAGTGGGAATCCGTTTGTTGGGCCAAAAGAGCATTGGTGCTGGAAAACTCAAGCGCCCCATTGTTTTCATTGATCTGAACAGAGTGCCGAATCGATAGTAGTCCATCGTTTTTTGTTTCTAGCCAGGCTACTAAAAGATTGCCGTTACCGAATGGGGCGATGACCGGGTGCGACGAATCACTCGATGAAGCGCAAGTGTCGGGAGCTTGATATTTCAGATTGTTATTCGCTTGAGGAACGATAGGAGCCATGGTTGTTGTATATCGTCGCATGTAAATGTCCATGTCTGAACTTGCTGGAGTCTCAGCGCTGCTTGCTGGGCAAGTAAGCAGCGAAGCTCGCGGGGCGTTGTCTGCCCATGCAATAGAGACGATTTCATTTGCACCGACAAAAACATAGGGGTCGCTCGCAACGGGGGTACAGTTGTCGGCGTGACAAAGATTGGGATGAGCATTGACGATTTCCCACTCGTTGAAAAATTCCGAACCAGAGTGCCCAACGTAAAAAATGGTTCCTCCTAATTTAGCCCCGGGGACATTGAGGTCGCCGTGCCCCCTGAAAACGATATGGGGGCGAGACGAAGAATCTGTGTCAATATGGGGTTGCCCAAGTGAGATTAGGTCTCTTCTGAAAACAGTGGGCTCTTCGAACGCATTATGGAGTCCTCTGGAGTAGAAGATATCGCTGATGCCTTCTGTACTTTCTTGCCTCCATACAAGATGAATCGAGCCGTCAGCTGCTACGGTTGAAGAAAGCTCTGAGGCTGGTAGAGTGTTGTTGGTAAGCCGCTCTATCGGGTGGAGGGTTCCATCAGCGGCAATTGCTCTGAAATAGATATTAGGGGCCAAATCCGTTGGCGCCTGGGCTATCCAAAAAATGTTGACGCGGTTGTCGTTATCGTGCGCAATTGTCGGCGTGTGGCCGCCGGGTGTTCCAGAGACCAAGGCGGCTTGACCCCACCCATTCGTTAAGGGGTCAAAAGGGCGATAAAGAATCCCCGAGATTGTCCCGGGCTCTAAGTCAATGCAATTGCCCGATGGGCACTCCACCGCCCACGTGGCGTGAATGGTGCCATTTGGCCCGGCAGTTAGAGCCGGGCTCTTGATGCTAGCTTCTTTGGCGGTCACACCAATTAAGTCATAGTGGTAGAGAACCGGTATCGTGTGAGTGTAGGAGAGACCTGCGGTGTTGGTAACGAAGTAAGAAAAATCGAAAGTGTCGCCTCGGGGTATATTCTCTAAGGAGAGAATAGCCGAGTAGGTATTGTTGTCTTCCGTAGGATTTACCGGAATGCAATCTGTGTTGGCGCAGAGTAGAACTTCTTCGATTGCAGCCTCTAAAAGCGGTGGGTGAGAAATTTCCAAAGTAGCATGGAGGCTTTCTTGGATTGTGATTTCACCCGACAGCGGACGCATAATGGTTATTTGCGGTGGTGATAGTTGGTGGATTTCATGGACGAGTGGAGTACTTGGGTTGCCCAAATCATCCGTCGTGAAAAACGACAAGGTATTGGTTCCTGTTTGTAAGGGGACTTCAAAACTAAAGGAGTTTGTTGCACTGATCTCGTCGGTAAACCCTTCACACGATGTTAGGAGGTTAGCCGTATAACAAGCAAAAGAGTCAAGGCTCTTGGTACCGTTTACTACGACCGAAGTTTTGTCGGTTATGGAGGGAATAGCAGCAAGGACCGGTGGAAGGGGTGGCTGCGTGTCAAGGTTGATGGTGATTGTCACTACTGCACTGGTCGCATCTAGATTAGGAAGTTTGGCGTAAAGCTGGATAATATTGTCTCCTTCTTGCAGGAGGAGTTGATCGTAACGCCACGTTTGGTTACCCAAGAGGCTCTCGATAAGGACGGCATTTGTGTTTTCTGAAGTATGGGAAATATAAATTTGAGTACCACTTGGTTTCGTTCCTTCCAGGCTCAACGACGCATTTGCGGTTCGGTTTGGGGTAGCTTGTGAGAATGCTGGCGGGGCTATGTTTACTCCGGTTATTTGGAGCTCGTTTGGGGAGCACTGGCCTTGAGCTGGACTATTTCCCAACTCGTCTTTGGTTGTTAACTTGAAGCTTTGTAGACCTGCTTGGATTGCGACCTCCTTTTGCCAGGTGGTTTGCCCGTCGTGCCCAACAACAACTTCGCTGTTGATAATAATGTTTCCGTCACGAGCTTTTGTCCCGCTAAGGAGAAGTCGTTTCGTGGTTTCATTCTCAAGGTTGATTGAATCGGGAAATTCATCGATAGTAGGACAGTCCGGTGCAATGGTGTCCAAGACAATCTTATATTCTTGTGTTGTCGCCGAAAAATCTTTGCCGTATTCATTGCTCGAAAAAAGGACAAATCGATTCACACCCTCTAGGAGTTCTAATACTCCCTGCCAATTTGTACTATCGGTTGAAGGTGCCAGTTCAAGGGCGCTACTTTGGGATTTATATTGAACCCAGACGGCGTTGTGGGGAGAACGAGTTCCTTTAATGACGTACTGTGAATCGTTGGTTTGTTCGTCGATATTATCCAAGGTTGGTTTTGTAACTAAAGTGGGGGTGTTTGGGCTGCCTTGACAGCCGAAAAGAGCGAAGGCGCTGAGCCCCACAAGAGCTCTGAATCGAGTAGAGGAAGAAGAGAACATGAGGCCATTTCATCTTTCGGCTTAGGGATATTTTTGAGGATAGCAGTGTGTTGAATCGAATTACAGGGGATTTTGAACTTCGCCATAATTCGTCAAAGGCAAGACCTTCTGGGAGTGAGTATGGGGCTGATTTATCAAGAAAGTGTTGGTCCGAGAGCTAAAGATCATCAGAGTGGACGAGGAACCTTTGTTTTTGTAGCAGAGATGATCTAAGTAAGTTCTATCCGCTGCAGGGATTCCGAATACCAAGGATACTCAACTCAAAGGGGTTTTACTCTTTTTCTTAGCAGTGTTTCTTGCGCTTGGGATTTTAGTTGACTATTTTAACCAAGCGGTAACTTTTTCGGCCGCCCTCTGTGTTCAAATTGAGACACAACCAAGGATGGATTCATCCCTACTACTTTTCAACCGAATAGCAAAAATCCTTACCGGATTATCAGCGCTCTTTTCGTTGCTTCGAAGTTCTATTTTCGCTATTGGGCGCCTCCATTTTTTTTCGGCGCTACGTGCCGAAGAGGGAGAGTCTAGATGCTTAGAGAAAGTTTCAAAGGAATATCGTTGTATTCGTGTTTGTTTTCATTTGCGCTAGTTGCTTCCCCAGTGACGACTGCTCTTGCGGAGGACGCAACTACCAGTGAAGGGGAGCAAGCCACTGAGGTTGAAAAATCCGCGCCAAAGGAGGGTGCAAAAAAAGTTGAAGAATTGGTCGTAACCGGTAGTCGAATCAAAGGAATGGACCTGACATCGTCCGCTCCAGTTACCGTCTTAACCCGGGCAGAGATTGATGCGGCCGGATTAACGTCTATTGGCGACATCCTTCAGCACTTGCCATCTCAATCAGGGGCAGCGAACACCCAGTCCAATAATGGGGGTGATGGTTCTACTCGGGTAAGTCTACGGGGTTTAGGGGCTTCTAGAACCTTGGTTCTTCTTAATGGGCGTCGTTATGTTCCTGGTGGGAGTGGTGCTAATTCCTCTGTTGATCTTAACTCCATTCCGGCGGCTGTTATTGAGCGCGTAGAAGTGCTTAAAGACGGAGCTTCCGCTGTTTATGGCTCTGACGCCATTGGTGGAGTCATCAATATTATCACCAAAGCTGATTACGACGGCGTGGATGGCAGCATTTATTATGGAATGACCGGCGACGGAAAGGCTGAGACTCTTGATATCAGCGTTACTACTGGGCATCGCACCAAAAAAGGGCATATTCTTTTCTCAGCCGGCTATCACAAACAAAAGCCTCTTTGGACCTCGGACCGAGATTTCAGCAAAACCGACAAGGCTTACGATTGGGAAAAAAATGATGGCAGTTGGGATCCCAATGGCAGTAGTGCCACTCCCGAGGGGCACATCATCGACCGAGCTCCACCCGCTCCCGATGCTGAGACTGCAACCCCAGAAGAAATCGATGCGTGGAATGCAAGGTATGGAGGTAACGAGGCGTGGGCAGCGATTCCCGCGGCTGCAGAAGGCGACCTGCATCGGGACTCTAATGGCAATTGGAGAGGGTTCAACTATTCCGGAAACTCGGACGACGGTTCGGGAGATCTCTACAATTACCAACCCCAGAATTACCTTCTTACTCCTCAAGAGCGATACAATTTTTTCTCCACAGGAAGCTATGAGTTAAGTTCTTCAATTCGAAGTTATTTCGAGGCAAGCTACACCAATCGACGTTCCAAGCAAAAGCTTGCCCCGACGCCTCTTTTTATTATTAGCGAAGGAATCACCGTTGCTGCAGACAATCAGTACAACCCTTTCGGTCGAGAATTCATTGATATTCGCCGACGATTTGTAGAAGAGGGCAATCGCGTTTTTCTCCAAGATATCAGTACCTATAGATTGGTTTTGGGTTTAGACGGCGATTTGCCTGTTTTGGATAATTGGTTTTGGGATAGCTCCTTTGTTTTCGGCCGGACTTCAGGCACCTCGGTGAACGAAGGTCGCTTTATTCGAAGCCGAGTTATTCAAGCTCTAGGACCAGCGGACCAATGCGTAGGAGACTGTGTTGCCCTCGACCTTTTTGGTGGCCCTGGTTCAATTACTCCTGAAATGCTCGATTATATCGGTTACACCGGTATCGGGCATGGCTACAGCGACCAACGAATTTGGCAATTGAATCTCAATGGTGACCTTTTCGAACTTCCTGGTGGAATCGCCGGAATGGCCATTGGGTATGCTTTTCGTGAGGAGAGCGGTGGTTATATTCCTGACCCAATTACTGCAACCGGTAATACTACGGGTAACAAAGAAGAAAGCACTGAAGGCAACTATGACGTTCACGAAGCCTACGCTGAGTTTCTATTGCCCATCGTAGGAGATCTTCCCGGCATTGAGAATTTGGAACTGAGCGCCGCTGCACGATTTTTTGATTACAGCAGTTTCGGCTCTGATTTCATGTGGAAAGTGGGTCTGAAATGGCAAGTTATTGAAGACCTCACCCTCCGGGGAACCTATTCAACAGCCTTTCGTGCTCCAAGCGTCTCCGAAATGTACTTGGGAACCTCCGATTCATTTCCTCTGGTTGGTGATCCTTGTAGTAACGTTGACGAAGCGGGAAATCCTCGTGAGTTAACGGCAGAGCAGCAAGCAAATTGTGCCGAAGACGGTGTACCTGCAACTCATGAGGATTCTCGAGCCCAACTTCACGCGATAGTGGGTGGAAACGATAAGCTTAATCCTGAAACAGCCACCACCTTGACTGCTGGCTTGGTCTATACTCCTTCATTTTTGGAGGGGTTGAGCCTGACCTTGGATTACTACAACGTTTCTATCAAGAATGCGATTACTACCATGGGCGCTGATATCTTGCTTAGTAGTTGTTATTCTCAAGCGGACTCTGAATATTGCGATAAGATTATTCGCGACAATCAGACCAACCTCATCACGGATATCAACGATACCCTGACCAATATAGGTGGCACGGATACTTCGGGCGTTGACTTTAATTTGGGCTACCGACTTGCGACCTCAGTAGGCCGTTTTGGCTTTGGTTTACATGGGACCTGGCTCGAAAAATACAACGTCACTTTGCCCGATGGTCGTGAAATTGAAGGCAAAGGGGTTTACGATTTAGGGGTTAATCCCGATATCAAAGCCAACGCAAATCTTCGCTGGTCTTTAGATGAATTTGGGGCGGGAATGAACGTACGTTTTGTTGGAGCATTTGAGGAATGCGAAAACGACGATTGTACCATCGAGGATGCTAAACGGCGCGACGTAGAGTCCAACACTACGGTCGATCTTTACACCTCTTATGTTTTCAACATCATGGATGGTATGGGTGACTCGGCCTTGAGCGTTGGTGTCAACAATATCTTGGATACAAAACCAGCTGTTATTTACAACGGATTCCTCGGAACTTCTGATGCATCCGCGTATGATTTCGTTGGTCGATACGTTTATCTTCGTTTAACCCAATCACTCTAAGAGCAGTATTTAAATAATCGGCCGGCGCTTAGAGCTACAAGCGTCGGCCGGCTTTATTCTCCACCGGGTTTCAAGAGTAACCTAATGCGGTGTCTGTCGGAGTTGTTTCTGGTTTGGATGGAGCCACTGGTGAAATCCACATAAGAACTTATCGACCTTTCTCTTTGCTCTCGGTATAGAGGTTGCCCAACATCGGTAAGAAGATCCGCTGTTCAATCAAATGGATTGCATGGAGTCATTTATGAATCATCCCCACTTGAACTCTCTTTGTGTGCTTAGGCTCGCGGTAGCACTTCTACTAATCCCCTCGGCTATCCATGCAGGAAGTTTAGACGATGCTATTGAGACAACCCTCAAGAACAATAAGAAACAAGCGAAATCCGAAGCGAAAGTTACCCAATTAAGTAACACGACCAGTACTCTTCTTAGCGAGTACCGAGCCGAGCAGGATAGAATTGCTTCGCTTCGACAATACAATGCCCAATTAGAAACCCTTATCGCTGCGCAACAAGCGGATATGGTATCGACTCAAGAGCAGATTAAGCAGATCACCGTGGTTGGGCGAGACCTCATGCCCTTGATGCTGCGAATGTTGGAATCCCTCGAAACCTTTGTTGGTTTAGACGTCCCCTTTTTAATCCACGAGCGCAAAAATAGGGTCAATGAGCTCAAAGCAATTATGGATCGGGCCGATATTACCAACGCTGAAAAGTTCCGACGCTTGTTGGAAGCATACCAAATCGAGAACGATTATGGACGCACTATCGAAAGCTACAAAGGGGATATCAAAAATGGCGAAACCGTTCGAACCGTCAATTTTCTTCGTGTAGGGCGGGTAAGTCTTGTTTATCAGACCCTCGATGGAAATGAGTCTGGAGTTTGGGACCAAACGAAGCGAATTTGGGTTGAATTGCCCAGTGAATACACTTCAGCCGTAAGCAAGGGCCTGCGAATTGCTCGCAAACAAGCGCCGCCCGATCTCATCCGACTCCCTGTGCTTAGCCCAAAGGAGGCAAACTAATGTTTCGCAGTCAATGGGTTATAGCAGTCGCGCTTGGGGGAATCCTCAATTTTGTCACACCACTTTCGGCCACCGCAGAGGGCCTGACGAGTGTTGATGAATTACTCCAAAGGGTTAAGAGAGGGTGGCAAAGGTCCGCCGCTGAAAATAGGAGTCGAGAAAAGGACTTCTTAGCCAATAAGAACAAGCAACAACGTCTTCTGGCGGAAGCCCGAGCCCAAAAGGCCGTCGAAGAAAAACGAAGTGCGCGACTAGAGGAGGCCTTTCGAACTAACGAAAAGAAACTCACCGTCCTAGACGAGTCGCTTCACCAAGCTATGGGGAATATGGGGGAGTTATTTGGCGTTATTCGGCAAGTTGCGGGAGATACCCGAAGTCAGTTGGAGTCCTCCCTCATTAGCGCTCAGTATCCCAACCGAGCTGATAAAATCGCCTCTTTGGTGAAAGAAAAAAATATTCCCTCTGCAGCTGCACTTAATGACCTCTGGTACGTCCTTCAGCACGAAATTACCGAGTCGGGCAAAGTGGTTCAATTCGATGCCGCCGTCACCGACCCCAGTGGTAGTGCCATCCAAAAGCAAGTCACCCGGGTTGGACTCTTTAATGCCGTAGCGGAGGGCAAATACCTTACGTGGGTTTCTGAAGTCGGTAAGCTCAACGAATTAGCTCGGCAGCCTTCCTCGCGTCACTTGGCCACCGTCTCCGATTTGGAAGAGGCACACGAAGGCATGGTGCGTTTTGCGATTGACCCATCCCGTGGCTCTATCCTTTCGCTTTTGGTTCAAACCCCCAGTATCGGAGAGCGACTCCAATTTGGGGGCATCATTGGGTACATGATTTTAGGATTAGGTGCCCTAGCATTTTTGGGTGCCCTGATTCGAATCATTTATCTATCTAAAGTGACTTTTCGGGTGAGAGCTCAAAAGAACACAACGAAGATTTCTTTAGATAACCCTTTGGGTCGAGTGATGCACGTTTTTGCCGAAAACCCCAAAGCGGATACTGAGACTCTAAGCCTCAAGCTAGATGAAGCTATTTTGAGGGAGCAATCGACCTTTGATAAATTCTTGTGGGCGATTAAAGTAGTCATTGCGGCCGCTCCCTTGATGGGACTGCTGGGCACAGTTACCGGAATGATTCGAACCTTTCAGGCGATCACCCTTTTTGGTACCGGAGATCCAAAACTCATGGCCGGTGGTATTTCAGAGGCTTTGGTTACCACCATGCTGGGTTTGGTAGTTGCTATTCCCTTGGTGCTTTTGCACAGCTGGCTAAGAACCATGAGTCGCCGGTTAACCGACGTTTTGGGTGAGCAAAGCGCAGGTATTGTCGCTCGGCAGGCGGAGACTAGCAATAATGGGTAGTTGGCTCATTGAAGGATGGGAAGGGTTATTGAGTTTCTTTGAAACCGGTGGAGATGTTCTTATCGCCCTTTTTGTCGTTACCACATTAATGTGGGTTATCATTGTGGAGCGATTCAGCTACTTGAGAGCGGCCTATCCTCAAGAGGCAAAAGCAGCCCTCGCCCAGTGGCAGGGGCGAAGCGATAAAGAATCTTGGTATGCCCAGCAAATTCAAAATGAATTGGTCTCGCAGGTGCGGCAAAAAATCACTCAGTTTATGCCACTCTTAAAAACCTTAATCGCCATGTGCCCGCTATTGGGGCTTTTGGGAACCGTCACCGGAATGATTGAGGTCTTCGATGTCATGGCCATCGCCGGTTCGGGAAATCCCCGAGCAATGGCTTCAGGGGTTTCTCGGGCGACGATTCCGACTATGGCGGGGATGGTAGCTGCATTGTCGGGACTTTATTTCAGTGCGCGACTGAATCGATTAACCAGCAAGCATTTGC
>CAXGXL010000032.1:0-14418 GCA_964013555.1 uncultured bacterium | reverse complement strand
CTTGATTTACCTCAATGGTGTATTCCCAACTGAACTCGCACATATGGTCACTTCCGGTAGCTTGTACCTGAACGATGTAGTCCCCAGGTTCCGCCGCAGGGACCTCAAGCTCGTACCCCACCAGGAGGCCTGAGGCATCCTTTAAGTTTATCTTTTTCCCCAAAAGATCAGGCGCACAACCAGCCTGCCCCGTAGGACACACGTCAGTGTAGAGTAGCTCATTGGTAGGACCACGTACTTCCAAAATAGCGCGACTGGCTCGAGAATCCCTTGAATCAACTCGAATCCCAAGGGTTGTAGCCGATTCCACGGTAATCTTAAAGAAATCCACATTTCCATAATGTGAGCCAGCATCTACTGATTCACCATAAGTCAAAGGTGTTGCCTCTAGAGCGGTATCGTTGGGCTCTAACTTATCACTAAGATCTCCACAAACCGTTCGACACCCAAAGGTTCCCGTGACAAGGTTGGCAGAAAATATAAGAACACAAAGACACACAAATTGCTTCATCATAATTGTTCTCTCACAAATCCAGTAAGTGGCGTGCAATAAAGTACAGCTCTTTAACCAACATTGCCAGCTCGAACTTCCGCAAGAGCAGCTTTTAAATACGCCAGTTCTTGAGCATTAAAAAGAGTAGAGTCAAAATTGCCATTTCGCATCGCTACGGCGATATCCTCAATGACAGTAGCTTGTTGCTCCGGGTTTAACTCCTGAAAACTCTTTCCCTCAAGCATTCCCGCTCGCCAGTCGTAGGCATCATTTCGACTACCAGTCTCGATAGCTGCCTTAGCCATTGCAAACAGAGCTTTGTGAATATAGTCTCCCCCACCATTTTGATTTTGCCAAATGTGTCCCATTTCATGAGCAAGAGTTCGCTTACCAGCGGAAGTTAAATTTCCATTTGAATCGAAATACTTGTCCGCAAGATAAATGGTGTTACCGACGGCCTTCGACGCCCCGACAGTAACCAAACCACCTCGCTTCACCCGTACCAGATCAAGATCCACACTATCGCCGTAGACTTCCTTAAACCATGCTTTCTCGTCAGCGCTAAGAGGCCGACTCGGCGGCTCGAGAAAAAGCGCAGTACCAATTGCGCTAGCAGCGCACGCGACCGCTCGTAAAGTTACATCAACCGCTCCCCCTACTATTCGTCCAGTTGCGTTAACATAGGCCATACCGAAATGCTTAAATGCCTCGCCAAAGTCACCTTTAAATAGAGCTTTAAATCCTTCATAATGATCTTGAAGAAAACCGCCCGCAGCTTCCACCGGGGTCGTTATTACATCCCTAATAATTGCCAAACCAGTATTAGTAATATTGCGACCAATATCGACTGCTCTTGAACCAATTGATTTGACAATACCGTCCAGGCCAATCGGCTCTGCTAAATTAGCCGCTGCATCGACGAGATAATCAGCTGCATTGAAAACCGCGTTACTTAACTTAGAAGGTGCCTGCAAAAATCCTTTATCAAACCCCTTCCACAAAGATGTAAAGGCATCTCCTACTTTCCCTTGAAAAAGATTTCCAAAAAAACCACCCACGCCATCAACAGTTCCCTTAACAGCCCCCACAACAACCGATCCCACCCCTTTGGCTACCGACCCAATGGCTTTACCAACACTCTTTGCTGCGTTACCAATGGCCTTGCCAACCTTTTTAACTGCCTTTTTTATGGCCTTAAAGGGGTTCCAGAACTCGACCTCAATTTCTTTTCCATCGACGACAATCGTGCCTTTGTCATTTTCAGTCTTGATTGCATTAATCTGCGCGGCACTCAAAGATTCATTGTTCAAGAGCCTCCGAAAGAGTTCACCCTCGTCCCCGACCGTGTCCGAAGTATTCAACTTCGCATCCAAGTGGTGTCCAGCTTCTTCGACAAATGTTTGGGCAGCCAAGGGAATATTGTTCTTGAGCTTTTCATTAATATACACCACTCCGCTTTCTGCAGCATAAGCTCCATTGGCCCCACCTAACTCCGCATCCGTCGCAAATTTTACAGGAGGGAGCCAACCAAAATCCCCTGCCAAAGCGCTTCGTCGAAATGCTTCGGCTTTACTAAAATCGTACTGGTCCCCAAAAACTTCTTTCATAAAGGCGTGAAACTCTTTTTGATCTGCTGCCTTTTGAGCAAACTGCTCCTTAAATAAAGCTTGAATCTGGCCCTCGCTGCTTGCAGGATCTGCTTGGTTTTTCGCCCCCCGAAGGCTCTTAAGCAGCTGCGCAGAAGATGTACGGCCGAAGCCATCCCCGGCTTGCCTAACCCTATTTTGGGCCCTCTGTACAACCTGCCCCGTGCTTGGAGCAATAGTATTGTTGATCTCGTTGTTGGAATTTTGAATTCTCATTGCAGACTCCACAGTCAATTTTGGGTACAACCAACCTTAACCAAGGAAGTCTCAACGGCTTTAAAAAAAATCAGTAAAAACGATAACTTGTAATATTTAACACATCCACAAGGTGCGGCTGGTCACACAAGTAATCCCTGACAGGGCGCTGCCTTTATGCGCTTGATTCATTCAAAGCTCCCCCATAAATGCTAGCGCTCGAGCCAACTCACGCCCATTGTGGGTATTTCCACGAAACACCATACCAATTCTTCCGATAGTTTATATGCCAGTTTAACCCGCGCATATTTTGCGCAGAGTTTGTGAGAACCTTGATGGCTTGCTCCGTCAGATCCCCCTCTAGCCCCGCACAGCCGACCGCGCCATCCCAAGAAACTGGAGAGGCAGCATCGTCTAGTCCTACTGCATCGACTCCTGTGGGAAAAAAGACTTCTAATTCATGGAACCTTAAAGCCGAAAGAAAGGCATGGTCCTGCTCTTATTGGCCTTTTTCCAGCTCCGAAGGTGACACGGTTGGAGATCCTGGCCGCAACTTATGGGCAATGCACGGATGTCTTGATAAATTCGATAAAGTACTAACAGCCCGCGGTAAAAAAGCGGGTGCTCGTAACCATGAACTCGTCCCTGCTTTGAATTTTCTCAAAGGAGATGGTTCAGCCTGTGGTTACTACATCCCCTCTTACGTCATCCGTGAAAGTGACGCTGAGCGCACCACAGGGGTGGACTTCTCCGGAAGTGGCAAGCTTGATCCAAAGGCAGAAGTTGACTTTTTGGATAGTAACAATGGATTCGGTAAAAATGGCGAAACTAATGGAAACTTGAGCGTAGGTTGGTGGGGAAGCTGCGATCAAGTCGCCCTAGCGGGATTGCTATTCGACAAGCCGACCAAGAACGCCTCAATCGACGGTATCGAATTCACCCCACTTGATATAATGGGACTCTTAACCGTCATCGCCAATAGCCAAACCACAAGCAGTGAATATTGCGGATGGCGTTTTCAAAAGCGACCAGATCTACTAGAGCTCAATGATGGGCGTATCTTAGAGGGCCGTGCTACCAAATTAACCACCAAAGACTGTCTGAAACACACCTTCAAGCGCGTACACGGTAATCAGATTATTGCTTCTGATTTCAAAGATGACGTATTTTTTATGGAAACCTCAGGCGAAAAGAAAGTATACACGCCAGAGCAAATAAAATCCCTCACCCGAGAAGACCGAAACGAACCCGCTGCACACCATTTTCACGCTACAGTAAAAAAGTGGCTGCGCGAAGGCCGAGCATTTGCGATGGATAAAGATTCGGGCGAACACGTTTGGAATATTAATGTCGACGAAGCGGAAATCAAAAAGGACAGAACTCCTCCCCGTAATCTGGAAATCGAGAAGTTAGTTGGGTTCAATGGCCCTGTGTCAGGCAAAGATCTCTGCTTTTATTCCATCAATCTAAAAAAAGATGGGTATTCGACTAATCGGTACCGCTATTGGATCGAAAAGGATGGCGACAAAGACATTAACAGCGGATGGCTGACCAACAATCCAGCCTTTCTTTGGCGCCCCAAAGAAGACCAGCCCAAATTCGATGGTCCGAACCCACGAAACCCGTTTGTTAATCCGGACATTGTTCGCGAAATATTGGAGAAATCCAACGCTCCAGAAATCGAGCCCGCGTCACCACAAGAACCATCAGAGACCCTATCAGTAAGCGTGTAGCTGACCCATTGCACCAATACCAAATGCTCTGGACTGAGTCGGCTTCTAGAAATGTTCAAATCAGCCAGCCTATTGGTCCTGAGCTTCAAGTGAAATCCGGCATCGGCCAAAAGAAACGGATCAATTGAGCAATCACGACAAAACACGTCATCCCTAAGACCCAAATGACCATTTTCATTGCAGTTAAACGGAATATAGCTTCTTCGTAAACAACAGAGCCCCATTCTCCTAACCCTTGAAGAGAAACGAAAAGCCCCGTAAAACCCCAGCAATGAAGCTAATCAGGATAATTATTGGTTGGACCATCGGAATTCTAACTATTTTTTGGCGATTCTCGTGCCGAATCCGGCACCATACCGACCCGCGCCCAGCCTTCCTAGAAAATCAAGAGCCCTTTATCATTGCACTTTTACATGCCCATATGATCACAGGAATCCTGGGCCGTAGCCCCCATTCGGTCGTTATGGCATCCAAATCGGCCGACGGCGACCTCATAGCTCCAGCCATACGGTGTGCTGGCATGAGGCCAGTACGGGGGTCCTCACGAAAAAAAGGAAAAGATAAAGGTGGGAGTGAAGCCCTTGATGAAATGTCGCGCCTACTCGAAAGCCAAAATTATAACCCGATACTTACTGTAGACGGCCCGCGGGGTCCACGAAACAAAGTTCACCGCGGGGTCGCAGACCTAGCCTTTAAACACGGTTGTCCGGTTGTCCCCTTGCTTCCATTAGCCAGTCAATATCGACTGCTCAAATCAACGTGGGACCAAACCCACATCCCTCTGCCCCTAAGTACCATTCATATGCACTGGGGACCCCCCCTAGTTCCTGAGCCCAATGAAGACATGGATAGCTTTAGAGTTCGAATCGGTGAAGCCTTGAGGAGTATGGAGCTCTCCAAGGCAAAGGAGTTCGCGGATGCAGAGAAAAACGTCAAGCCAACGTATATCTAATTAAGTCCACTCGGCGCAGATCAATAACAGTAATTTCTCAGGGCCAACTCCTTGGGATGGGGGCTAAAATACAATTGTCCCTTCAAATAAGGAACCTGGTAGCGCTGAATATTGAAATTGAAAAGAGAAACCGGAACCACCAGAGGAACCAAGCCCGATTTAAAATCTCTAATTGATGCCATCAAGTCGGTTTTCTCCACAGGAGACAGCAGTTGACTGAAATACCCAAGGGTGTGCTCCAACACATTGGCATGCTTCTTGGCTGACGGCCTTTGGCTTAGACATTGATGAAAACCTTCCTCGTAGGTTTCAAATACCTCCTCTACCCGCTTGTTCGACTTATTTGCCACGATCCGACCCAAGGCACGATAGGATTCGACACAATGGGACAAAAGCAGCATTTTGTGTCGAGTATGAAACTCAACCAGATTTCCCATGGTCTTTCCGCGCTCGACCATCTTTCTCCATCGGAAATTGCCATAGACTCTTTCGATAAAATGCTCACGCAAACCGGCGTCGTTGAGTCGTCCATCTTCTTCTAACGGCAAGCTCGGCCAATGATCCATCAAAGCCTGAGCGAAAATTCCAACCCCTTGGCGACTTACCTTCTTCCCATCTCGATAGATACTCAAACGCTCTTTGCCACAAGACGGTGAGTTCTTTTTCAGGATAAAGCCATCAAGACCGCTGGTTTTCAGCTTGCGAATTTTATCAGACGCATATGCCTCCATTTTCTCCGTTAAAATTTGTCCGGTCGATGGCATCAGCAATTCTTGATTGTCATTAATAATCGCCAAACGAATCGTCGGCCTTGGAGTTCCCAAGCCAATTTCAACCTCAGGGCAAACCGGAACCAGCTCAAACCACCGAGATAATTCGGTCATCACAAAAGAATTTCGGGCGTGTCCACCATCAAATCGCACTTTCTCCCCCAGAAGACACTTGGAGACACCAATTCTTATTTTCTTACTAGCCACCTGATACCTCCCAGCCTACGGATGCACCTCTATCTCTAGGGTGTGCATGGAATCTATGGTTTCAAGCTCAAACTCGAAATTAATAAAGACTGGGTGAGTTTTTTTAGCTCATTTTGGTCAAAAGGCTCCGCCCGCAAAGTGCACAAACCGGAGTTAAAATTGAACTTTTCTAGAACACATTGATTGTGCAACACTTATTTGGATATCCATAGAGAAGAATACGTCGCGGCCAGAAAGGTAAGACATGAGTCAGCCAAGAAAAGAGAGTGTAACCCGCCCCACGGTGGTGGTCGCAGGTGCTTCGGGATTCATCGGACAAGCCCTTGGACTCCAACTCGGCCAAGACTACACAACCATTGGTCTTTCCAGGCGTAAAATCGAGCCTCGCTGGGGCTACCACTCTTTTCGACAAGTTGACTTCTTCTCACTCCGAGAATCTGAAGCAGCTCTCCAAGGTGCACAATACGCTGTCTACCTCATTCACAGCATGCTACCAGCTGCCCGACTCGTTCAGGGGCACTTCAGCGATCTCGATATTTGGTGCGCCGATAATTTCGCTAGAGCAGCACAATCGGCAGGAGTCAAACACATCGTATTTATCGGTGGATTGGTTCCCGACGATACCAACCTCTCCGAGCATCTCAAGAGTCGGCTGGAAGTAGAGAGCGCATTAGGTTCCAAGGGGGTACCCGTTACGACACTTAGAGCAGGTATGGTCGTTGGAGCCCAAGGTTCTTCCTATCAGCTACTCTCACGACTCGTTCGGCGGCTTCCAATCATGGCCTGCCCAACTTGGACTCGCACTCGCATGCAGCCCATTGCAATCGACGATGTAGTAGCCGCAATCGTCCAGGTCATCAGCCACCAGCCACAACAAAATCGAGTATTTGATTTGGGCTGCCCGGAGGTCCTTAGCTATCAATCCCTGATGGCCGAAACCGCTAGGGCCTTTGGCCTGAATCGAAAATTCATTCCGGTCCCCCTTCTCTCACCCCAACTATCGAGACTCTGGATCAGTCTTACCACTGGGGCCCCAAAAGCACTGGCAGCTCCGCTTATCGAAAGCCTGCGACACGATATGATCGCTCGGGAGAGCCATCTTTTTCAGTGGGACAGCACTATTCCGCTCGGTGTTCGTGACATGCTAGCTAAGGCAGAGAGAGAACAGGCCTCCAACCATTCTATTCCAAGAGCTTTCCTGAGACTCGAAAGTAGGAAAAGCAAAGTCACAGTCTGCTCGTTGCAACGTATTAACCTCCCTGCCGGCAGAAATGCCGCCTGGGCCAGTGAAGAATATTTAACCTGGTTAAATAGATTGCTCAAAGGGATCATCGAAGTGCAATTATCCCCCTCTAAGGACGAAATTGATTTAACCTTGAAGGCAACCGGCCAGAAACTAATCGGGTTTAAATACTTGCCCCACAGAAGCAGTAAAAACCGTCAAGTACTTATGGTTACAGAGGGGCTACTCGCACGTAAGTCCGACAAGGCGCGATTGGAATTTCGCCAAGTACTAGCCGGAGATACCTTGATTGCGGCAGTGCACGACTTTGTTCCCAGGTTGCCCTGGTGGATTTATCGCCTAACGCAAGGTTTCGTTCATCTATGGATAATGAATCGCTTTAGAACCCACGTCGCTAAGGACGTCCACTAAAATCATGCTTCAATCTATTCCCAGTTCTCGGGTAAAAACCGTCAACTCTAAAGTTCTTGCAACCAACGGCGACTACATTCTCTATTGGATGATTGCCGCTCGAAGACCCACAGATAATTTCGCCCTCCAACATGCTCTCGATTTCGCTCTAAAACTAAAAAAACCGATTATGGTCTTCGAACCCTTAAAATCCACCTACCGCTGGGCCTCCCTCAGACACCACCAATTCGTCATAGAAGGAATGAAAGCTAATCAACAAGCTTTTGAGAGTGCGGGAGTGACCTATCTGCCCTATATCGAAACGACAAAAGGCGAACAAAAAGGGCTCCTCGAAAAACTCACTCAAAACGCTTGCATTGTCATCACTGACTACTTCCCCAGTTTTTTTCTCCCACATATGCTGCAAAGCGCAGCACAGCATCTGAAGCGGCGTCTAGATGTGGTCGACAGCAATGGCATCCTTCCGCTTTTCACAGCGCCAAGAGAATTCACCACAGCTGCATCATTTCGGCGACACATGCAAAAAAATATTCTCCAAGAGCTTCAAGAAATGCCCCAAAGAAACCCCCTCTCTTTGGTAAGAATCTCCGCCAGAGCCAAAGTAAGTGAAAAACTATTGTCTAAGTGGCCACTGGATAATCTTCCAACATCCCCTTCGGCTACTTCTTCATTTCTACAAAAGCTCCCCATTAACCAAACAGTAGCCCCCGTTGCAATCCGAGGAGGACACGAAGTCGCAAACGAGCGCTGGCACCATTTTCTTGCGAATTGTTTGGATACTTATGCAGAGCACCGAAATAAGATTGTCGACCATTCAACGACTGGCCTCTCGCCCTATCTACATTTTGGACATATCTCCCCCCACACCATCGTCAGAGACATCTTGTCACGGGAATCTTGGACGCAAGAATCCACTGCCCCTAAGGCCTCAGGAAGTAGAAATGGCTGGTGGGGGCTAAGTCCCGCGGCTGAAGCTCTAATCGATCAAGTTATTACGTGGCGCGAGCTTGGCTATACGTTCTGCCATATGAGGCCCTATGACTACTACCTCTATGAGAGCTTACCCAATTGGGCCCAAACAACACTCAATGAGCACACCTCAGATCCCCGAGACTATACCTACGAAATCCAAACTCTTGAAAACGCGGAAACTCACGACCCTTTATGGAACGCTGCTCAGCGCCAACTAAACCAAGAAGGCCGAATACACAATTATCTGAGAATGCTATGGGGCAAGAAGATTCTCGAATGGACCGAAAACCCTCGTGTTGCCCTCCAAATACTTACTGAACTCAACAACAAATACGCCATAGATGGTCGCAACCCCAATTCATGGTCAGGTATTTTTTGGACGCTCGGGAGATTTGATAGAGCCTGGGGACCTGAGCGTTCTATTTTCGGAAAAGTTCGCTACATGAGTAGCGTTAATACTGCCAAAAAAATGAACGTTAAAGACTATTTGAAAAAGTGGAACCAATCACTCTAAACCCAAGCCGTGAATCGAACTACCACGGTATGTCCGTTCCATCCCACGCTTTAAAGACAGCATCAGCGCTAGGAGACAACTGATTAATAACATTGATTATATTAATCGCGGCTTCGTCGGGCTCCCAAACCCTGTATTTGGTTCCCCCTAGATACGGCTTGGATAAATCGGTTTTAGTAGTCCCGGGATGAATTGCGGCAACTGCAGTCTTCCAACCAGACCGATTTAATTCGATTGCAATCGTTTTCAAGAACATATTTAAGCTCGCTTTTGAAGCGCGGTATCCGTACCAGCCGCCAATTTCATTGTCTTCGATACTTCCAACTCTCGCCGATAAAGCAGCGAAAAGAGACGTAGAAGAGCGCGACAAAAGTGAAGAAAAGTGCTTGGCGACAAGTGGAGTGATAAAACTATTTACCCTGAAGACTTCAATTAGATTCTCGGTATTCAAATGTCGCAGTGACTTCTCAGGTGACACGCGCTCATTATGCAAAATCCCGTTTGCAATCAGGACAAAATCAAGTTTTCTAAGAACTGTACCGAGTCCTGAGCTCAACCAGTCCCTAGTAAGCGCCAAATCCTCTTCATCGCAGGGGTCAACCCGCCGAACCTTAAGTCGTTCAGAATACATCTCCGCTAGGGACAACAATCCTGATGAGCGTTTGCTATCGCGATAGGTCGCCCATAAAGTCAGCTCAGAATTCAAGCGCAGCGCGCTCCGAACGAACGCCAATCCAATTCCTCGGCCGGCTCCAAAAACGATACCGGCTCTTGCGAGCTTTAGAGAAAAACTCATGTCCAGCTCCTAAGTAGTTTGAGTAACCCTACAATAAAGAACGCATTCAATCCATTTTAGCCCAAAGAGCCTCTTCAATCGCAGTGACCATTGTGCTGCCCGTAGGTCGAGTACTTGCACCGAACCGGGAAATTACCCGACCATTGCGCCCCACCAAGAACTTGTCGAAATTCCATCCAATATCACGCGCTCCTCCCGGGCTCTCATCTATTGGATATTGGTAAAGCAACGAGCGATTGGGACCGTTGACATCCTGCTTTTCTAGAATCGGAAATTCGACTCCGAAATTAACTTTGCAAAAATTTGCAACCTCCTTCGAGCTACCTGGATCCTGCCCCGCAAATTGATTGCAAGGTACACCAAGTACCAAAAAACCCCGGCTTTTGTAGCACTCGTAAATTTCTTGCAAACCGTTATATTGCCGGGTGAAGCCACACCGGCTGGCCACGTTAACAATCAAGACAACCTTCTTGGTAAGCATTGAAGCTGGTACGGTTCCCCCTTGTAAACGATTGAGATGAAGCGACTCCAAGGACACTCCAGTTGCCGAAAATGAAGTTAATAAGATCAAAGCGACCACGCACCAGCTTAAGGTGAGCAACCTTGTAGTCACTTGAAGCAGGCGCAACTCTTTTCTTTCTTTGTAGTTATTCACCTTTTCGTGTCCTCAAATTTTCATTCTTCCAGAAAGAACCAGAGGATTGTGCCTAGACGCCTAAGCTGAATAGGATCTTGTCGGGTTTTCAGGCCAAAAAGGGAAAACACTCAGGCCGCAAGCTGAGGGACGAACCGCAAAGCATCTAAGCGCTTTCGCAAGTTAGAAATAATACGAGATTCGAGTTGCCGAACCCGCTCTGGAGTGATCTGAAATCGTTCGGCGATCTCCCGAAGTGCCTTCGGCTCACTCGACAAGAGGCGAGCGCTAAGAATAAATTTTTCGCGGTCGTCGTATCCCTCTGCTTCAAGACGGATGGTTTCCTTTAACGTATCCGCGTCCTCAAGCTTTGCTACAAGTTCTTCGGGGGACGGCCCCTCGCATGCATATTGCTCGCGGGGTTTAGGATCCAAAGCCGTAGATGGGCTAGAAGAGGTAGATTCATCTCTTTTCGCGAATCGATTCTCAAAAACAGAGACAGTTTCTGAATCGGTTTTGAATTCCTCTGCCAATTTCTCCGTTACCTTATCGGGGTCCAACCGCTCTTCAAATTCAAAACGACTTCTTGCGGACCGAACCTTGAAAAACATCCGCCTTTCAACTTGAGTTGTCCCCAATTTCACAAGAGACCAGGAGCGCATAATGTACTCGTTGATTTGAGCTCGAATCCAAAATACAGCATAGGAGATTAAGCGTGTTCCACGGTAGGGGTTGTATTTCTTCAAAGCCACCAACAAGCCTATATTTCCTTCTTGAACTAAATCGCCCATTGAAAGACCGTATCCCTTGAACGTGTGCGCAACTTTGACAACAAATCGCAGATTGGCTGATACCAACTGCTCAAACGCTGCTTGGTCTCTTTGCTCGTAATACCGAATTGCTAGTTGATGTTCCTCATCTCGGGTAAGTATGCCTATTCCAGAGATGCTCTTCATGTAATCGTCGATATAGAAACTCTTTACGTTCATCATCACTCAATCCTCAGAGCCAAAAGGTTGAATAGGATATGAGTAAATAATACCTCCCTCATGAAGTTTATCAAGCCTCCGTGAACACATTAATCTATTCATAAGTTATTCAGGAAGAGGGATTTCAATATTCTCAGAGGCGCAAAGAGTTAAGAGAAGTTCCTCAAGAATCCGCCGAGCCGATCCAGTCTCGACGGCCAAAAGTCGATGTAGCTCAGCATCTTCTACATTCTTACTCTCGCAAGTATAGCTGTACTCTTCAAAAGCTATCATCCCTGAGATGAGACTCGAAAGTTGACTCGGGCACTCGCAAGCGATCGAGGTTTGCACTTCACTTAACTGAGCCAATTGTGAGCGAGAAAAGCGCAATGCCATCTGAGTCATGTCGCCATCATGGGCTTTTGAATAAAATGGAGGCATCACACTTAAGCCCCTATTCTTCGTTCGCAATTCCGTTAACTCAAAATAATCATTGATTTTTTGCAGCAAGGCTTTCGGCCGGAGTGGGCCCTTCAACGCATGAATTCCAGCGGCCTCTAGGTCCCGTAATTCCTGGGTGGAAAGAAAATCATAGATAGCAATCAAAAGCGTCGTCCCACTTTTTTGAACCGCCTTTATGAGTCCCTCAATTGATACCCCATCCAAAGACTTGAGCTCGAAAACCACCCCTGAAACCGGGGCAAGTCCATCCAAGCTAGAAACGCTGGAAAACTTCCATTCTAATCGCCACTCACTCGCAAAATCCTCCACAATCCGGTCGCCTATCTGACAAAGCTGCTCCCCAATGAGACCTAGGCTTATGTCTCGTGGTTCGGCCAATGGAGAGGCCTTAACATCAATAGAGCTTGAATTGTGCTGATGCACACGCGCCTGAAGCTCTTCTCTTCCCAGTTGAGCAAGCGAGCTCAGCGCTTCGCCCTTGTTGCTGAGCTCTCTAACCAATTGCAAGATTCGAATATCCTCACGGGAATACAAGCGCATGCCGGTCTTCGTTCTTTGGGGCTCAATAAGGCGATACCGCCGCTCCCACGTTCGTATCGTTTCTGCGGGTAAACCGGTTAAATTTGCGACAGCTCCGATCTTGTATTTTGACTCGTCTTTGTTGGTCATTGTCCACCCTTTAGCATATTTCTAATAACATAGGCCTAAATCAAACCATCTCAAATTCGCAATTTGTTCGCAAAGATTGCTTGAAATCATTCTCACTCGTACCCACGTTCCCCATAGCAGGGTTGAAGGCGATGTGAATAAAAAACGCTCTTCGATTCTTCTATTTGTTCTATCTTCAATTTTTATCTACGGGACAACCCCAAATGGCCAAGTCACTTAAACCAGTCGTTTTAAGCAAAGCTGGAGGAGACGTTCAAAGCTACTTGCGCCCCGCTTCATCCGAACTCTGTGTGAGCTACCAAGAAGTCACCAATATAGCGAAACAACGAGAAGAGAACCTAGCCAAAATTCACGCCTGCTTGAGTTCCACTCCAATTGCCTTACGGCTATTGGAAAGTAAGTTCAAAGACTGCCTAGCGGGCTACACTGCATTAACTTCATTTCTCAGACCGGCACAAGAATCAGACAATAATTCACCCACGACTGGGTCTTCTCAAAATCACCGTGCGATCATTGAGCCCATTTTAGTTCGAGTTCGTCAAAGGCGAAAAGAACATGAAACAAATGTTGGCAAAATCACCCGCTCTACGAGGCGTACCGAGCCTTCGGGATTAGGAGTATTAAGCGATGAATTCAAAACAGCGAAACTTCTATCTTCAATCGGACTTAGGAAGGTATTTTGGAAAGAGGTTCGGACATCCATTTTTCAGTTCGAGGCCAAATTCCAGCGCGTCGAACCACCCTTCAAAATAACAAGTACCCTCCCCAAGCAAAAGAGCATCCTCCTTTCGGGACACTCTGGTTGCACTGAATCATCAACCAAACATAAATGGACTATCGAGAACCATAAAACAATAGAGCGTATCCACAACCGACAAAAGAAGACTCAAAAAGAGCTCAGGGACTTTGAAGCTTTAATTGGCGTCCCCCGTTCTCATGTACGTCGCCTGAAACTTAAGATTCAATTCCATGAAAACGCAGCCAATCTGGCGCGAGACAAAATCGTTCATGCTCATCTCCCAATGGTAATTAGAATCGCAAAATCCTATCTTTTTAAGGGGCTTGATTTAAAGGATTTGGTGCAAGAGGGCCTCATTGGAGTCAATAGAGCCATCCAGAGTTTTGACTACCGCAAAGGCTTCCGCTTTAGCACCTATGCCTCTTATTGGGTAAAACAAGCCATCGTTCGTGCCGTCGCGGACCAAGGAAAAACAATACGTATCCCCATTAGCCAAATGTCCCGTCTAAGAGAAGTAAGGCATATCGAAAATATGCTCGAACGCAATAGCGACACCCCAGTATCGGCCCGTAAAATTGCAACAAAACTCAATCGTTCCGAAGCTAGTGTCAAAGAAACCCTCTCTATTGTCCACCAGCCCATATCTCTCGACGCACCAATTACCCCCGAAGCGACGTCCCCTTTGGTTGACGCCATTCCTCAAGATACAAATCAATCTCCGGTGGACCAAATTCACAAGGAATTTGTCCATAAAAAGATATCCTCAATACTGGGCCTTCTTGCCCCCCGCCAGCGAGAGGTTATCCGAATGCGTTACGGTATCGATATTGGTACCCGATATTCACTACAAGAAATTGGTTTTCGTTTGGGAGTTAGCCGCCAACGAGCTCGGCAAATCGAAATGAGAGCCCTAAGTCTCTTGCGCGACTACGTTGGTGACGATCTTGAAGGCTTATGGGCTTCGGGGGAACTTTGGATTTAAAGTCCCAGCACTAGAGAAAATAACCTATTGTT
>CAXGXL010000031.1:0-14430 GCA_964013555.1 uncultured bacterium | reverse complement strand
TCCCTTGATTCAGCTCTAAAGCGAATAGACGAGGCAAAAACCAGCAAAATAGGTATTTCAGTCGCGTTATTGGGTAACGCAGCCGAGATCTTTCCCGAAATTGTCAAACGCGGTTATCGATTTGATTTAGTCACGGACCAGACTTCCGCCCATGACCCACTCAATGGCTATATTCCCACCGGTTTAACCTTGGAAGAAGCCGCTCAACTTCGAAGCTCCGATCCCGACCGTTACGTCGAGCAAGCCCGTAGCTCTATGGTGGCTCATTGCGAAGCAATGGTAGAGATGAAAAAACTGGGCTGCCATGTTTTTGACTACGGCAACAATCTGCGTGGCCAAGCCCAACTAGGCGGCTACACCAATGCTTTTGACTACCCCGGTTTTGTTCCAGCTTATATTCGCCCACTCTTCTGTGAGGGAATGGGCCCCTTTCGCTGGGTCGCACTTTCGGGAGATCCACAGGACATCCTCCGCACCGACCAGTGTGTCAAAGATACCATCGACAAACCTGAATTGCATCGATGGCTAGATCTAGCTCAAGAGCGTGTCGCATTCCAAGGCCTTCCATCCCGCATTTGCTGGCTAGGTTATAAAGAACGACAAAAAGTAGGCCTAGCCTTTAATGAACTAGTGCGCACAGGCCAGGTCAAAGCCCCAATTGTTATTGGCCGCGACCATTTAGACTGCGGCTCTGTAGCCAGCCCCAATAGAGAAACCGAAGGAATGCTCGATGGCTCTGATGCGGTTGCGGACTGGCCGATTCTGAACGCCATGTTAAACGCAGTCAACGGCGCAAGCTGGGTCAGCTACCACCACGGAGGAGGCGTGGGTATCGGTTTTTCTCTGCACGCAGGAATGGTTGTCGTAGCCGATGGAACGCAAGAGGCTGCTCATAGGCTGGAACGAGTTCTTGAAGGCGATCCGGGAATGGGAGTGGTACGCCATGTCGATGCCGGTTACGACAAAGCAATCGAAATTGCGCAAACTCGTGGTGCTAAGATTCCCGGTGTGACCGCCTAAACTAAAGAGATTCCCCCTATGCCTGAATCGAAAACTCTCTACCAACAAATCAGTCAACTAGTTCTCCCCCATGCCGAAGAAGGGAAATCTCTTTCTCCTCTAACCGTTGTCGATGATGCAGCCCTGCTTATCGAAAAAGGACTAGTTGTGGCTTCGGGAGAACTTGGACAAATCGAGAAAGAGCACGACCTCACTAATGCAAAGCGGATCTCACTCCATGGTAAATCTGTCGTGCCAGGTTTGATTGATTCGCATAGCCACGTTGTTTTCGCTGGAGAACGAATGGATGAAATGGCAATGCGGGCTAGAGGAGATACCTATGAGTCCATCGCCCAAGCCGGAGGTGGGATTGTTCGTAGTGTAAGCGCCCTAGAGAGCACCTCTCTCGATGAACTGGTTAAGGAAGCCAGAAAGCGCATTCAACATATGAAATCCCTTGGAGTCACCACCTTAGAGATCAAGTCTGGGTATGGCCTTTCTCCCCGCTTAGAAGCAAAGCAATTGGATGCTATCGAAATCCTCGCACGATCAGAAGAATTGGATATCCGAGCTACGATCCTTGCTCATGTTATCCCCAAAGACCAGCGTAACAATAGGTCCAACTACGTCGCTGAGTTTCTATCTAAAACACTCCCCGACGCTGCCGAGAGAAGCCGAGTGTATTACTGCGATATTTTCGTTGAATCGGGCGCATTCACACCAGAAGAAGCAACCCTGATAGCACACAAAGCCAAAGAGCTTGGGCTAAAACTCAAATTACACGTTGACCAGCTTCACGACGGAAATGGTGCAACCCTAGCGGCCAATCTCGGTGCACTCTCTGCAGACCATCTCGAAAAAACGAATTTACAAGGTGCTCAGGCCCTGGCCGCGTCCAATACCATAGCGACCATTTTGCCGGGATGTGGGCTCTTTTTGGGGGGAGAGAATTGGCCCAATGCGAGAACCCTACGAGATGCCGGATGCAGTGTAGCCATCGCTACTGATTGTAACCCCGGCTCCTCGATGGTGATGGATCTTCCCTTATGCGGAACGATGGCAGCAACTCAATGCGGACTGACTCTTGAAGAAGCATTATGGGGAATAACCCGAGGCGGAGCAAAAGCCTTGGGGCTTGATGACCGAGGAACACTACAAGTTGGAGAAAGAGCTGACTTTGTGGTCTTAAACCACCCCAATTGGAAAAGCATCTTTTATACGCCCGGCGCAGCCCCTATCGAGCAAGTTATCCTCCAAGGAAACGCCATCTATCTCAGCACCCCATAAGAGCTTAAAAACGTCCCATTGGGTTAAGGAGTTTTCGGCGTTCTTTCATTCGAGATATCCGGCCATCACTGCATCTGCCGACTAGGGGCAATCCTATCCTCGCCGCTTTGTTCGTCGTAGTTTGCAGCTAAACAAAGTGCTTTGACATCCAAGAGGATGAAGGACCTTCCCTCAATGCGGCCCACTCCTTGAACCAATTCACTCGCGGCTCGCTGAATCTCCCTTGGCCTTAGTGCAATCGCATCTTTTGGTATCTGAAAAATCCCTCCCACACTTTCAACCACAAAGCCAACCGGCCCCGTATCTGAAGCCAACAACAAAACTCGAGACTCCCCGGTTCTCTTAGCGCTTCCCAATCCCATCAACTTGCGCAACTCCACAAGCGGCAAATCCCCACCGTCTACATCGCTCGAAGTAGCAAGGCTCCGCACCGGAGAAGAAGAAGGTCTGAACTCATCCCATGCAACGACCCTAAGAAGTTCAGCATACTCAATGCAGTACTCTTGGCCAGCTACGCAGAATAGAATCACCTGAAGCTCAGGCCTGCTTAAGTTCTCTAAGTTCAATGCCTCCTCCTTCAAGACAAAGAGGCCTACCAGAGCTAGTAACGACCCCATGAAACCGACTGAAAGAACTACCTCGACACGTTGGGAACCGAGTTCGCTATGGACGGCTCAGCCAGAATCACTTCAATAGAATCGGCCCATCCTCTAGCCAAAATATCGAAAAAGTCGAGTGCCCGAGAAGGAGAACCTCGCAGGGATGGCAACCCTACACAAACCGAACCAACCCCGGCTTTTTTTAGAGAAGCATAAGCCTTCCTCCAGGCTTCTTCAGCCACCGGCTTAGTGTAGTTTTTCGAAGTACCCAACCCAAAAACAAAAACCCGTCTGAGAAACGGTTGACCATGAATTGGCATCAACAAGGACTCATTTAGATCTCCAACAAATTGGTTGGCCAAGAGTGTCCTGGAAAGCGCCCCGCATAGGCGCCAATCCAAAAAACCAGCCGTTCCATGCAAGGGACGAGAATCAGACCAACAAAAAAGAGCGATCGACTCTACTTGGAGTTCATCCAAACCATTAAGGTCCGAACACTTGAGCGAAAATAATGCCACACACACCCCATTTTACAAAGGAACACCCTAAATTACGTCTCTACTTGATCTAAAACCCCATTAATAAATGACGCAGCTTCAGTTCCACTAAATTTCTTTGCAATCTCAACCGCTTCATTGATACTCGCTGCTCGCGGTATATCTGTGCAATAGAGAATTTCATAGGTAGCCAAACGAAGAAGATTGCGGTCAACATCGGCCATTCGGGGAAGTTTCCAATTCTTGGAGGCTTGGGTGATAACCTTGTCCAAATCGTCAATAACTTGAACCACACCTTCGACCAATCTTTCGGCAAAAGCGCGCTCGTCCCCACCAACTGCCTCAAAACTGCTCCAGAATCCAGCGAGCTCAGAAGCAAACTCTTCACCTGTACCACTTCGGGATTCCAACGCTTTAACCACATCCAATTGATAAAGGAGCTGCAAAGCGCACTCTCGACCTCGACGACGCATAATCTAACCTACTTAAGGAAGTTTTTTTAGTAGTTGAGCGGATTCCATTGCAGCCAGCGCTGCTTCTCCGCCTTTATTGCCAGCCTTGGTCCCGGCTCGCTCAATTGCTTGTTCGATTGAATCGGTTGTCAAAACACCGAAAGTAACTGGTATTCCAGATTCCCAGCTCGCTTGCGCAACACCTCGTGCTACTTGACTCGCCACATACTCAAAATGGGGCGTACCTCCTCGAATCACGGCACCGAGACAAATCACCGCATCGTATTTTCCGCTTTTAGCCAATCGATTTGCTACCAGCGGCATTTCAAACGTGCCAGGTACCCAAGCAACATCAACGCCATCCATATCAACACCGTGTAAGCGTAATGTAGCTTGAGCTCCCTCCAAGAGTTTCCCGGTGATGAAATCATTGAATCGACTCACAACGATGCCAAACTTTAAGCCATTTCCACTAAGGCTTCCTTCAAATACTGCCATCTCAGCCTAATCCTTTCCCACTGCCGTCCGCATCCAATTCGGCCTCAAGAGGCTCCAGCGCTGCAACCGCTTTTGCAGGCTTGTCCGTTGGCGCAAGCGCTATCACTTCTTTAACTTGCAATCCATATCCTTCCAGACCTGCTATCCTTCTAGGATTGTTGCTTAGAAGCCTAATCTCGTGCAAGCCAAGATCTCGGAGTATCTGCGCACCAACCCCGAATTCTCTTAGGGTCCCACCTACAGGGTTACCAGCTACAGCCGACTCGCCCAAGGAGCGCAATCGCTCATCAAGTGGTACAACCGGCATCCCTCGATCCATGCATACAAGAACACCGCGCTGCTCCTCGCCCATTTTCTGGAGAGCCGCATTGAGGAAGGCACGATCATCGCTAAGAATATCTCCAAAAACATTACTAAGGGGATAACCCGAATGAACTCGAACCAAAGGAGGCGCTTCGCCCCCAAGTAAGTCACCTTTAACTACAGCCAAGTGTTGGCGTTCGTCTAAGGTAGTACCGTATGCATAAAGCGTAACATTACCCCACTGCGGATGAACTACTTCACGAGCCTCTAACCTGCGCACCAAAGATTCGGTGGTTAGTCGATACTCAATGAGATCGGCAACACTTAGAATAAGTAAATCATGTTTCTCTGCGAAGACTTCAAGCTCCGGACGTCGCGCCATAGTTCCATCTTCGTTCATGATTTCACAAATAACTCCCGCCGCAGACAATCCAGCTAGTCGGGATAGATCAACACTTCCCTCCGTTTGGCCAGTGCGCACCAACACCCCACCAGGTCTAGCTCGCAGCGGAAAAATATGACCAGGACTAACCAAATCCCCCGGTCCGGCATTTGGCGCTACCGCGGTCTGAATAGTAGTTGCTCTATCCGCTGCACTAATCCCAGTGGAGACTCCCTCTCGTGCTTCAATAGATACGGTGAAAGCAGTCGAAAACGGACTCGTATTATTGGTTACCATCATGGGAATTTGAAGCTGATTTAATTTCTCATCGGTCAACGTCAAGCAAATAAGTCCACGCCCATGCAAAGCCATAAAATTGATTGCCTCAGGCGTAACCTTCTCGGCCGCCATGCACAAATCACCTTCATTTTCTCGATCCTCGTCATCAACGAGAATAACCATTTCCCCCGCACGAATAGCTTTTAAAGCTTCTTGAACTCGCTCTAGACTCATGTGAATCCCTTATCCTTTAGGTAGTCAATCGTAAGCTCGGACTTCGTTGTGCCCCCTTGACGCTGCCCCAAAAGTTTTTCCACATACCGCCCAATAATATCTCCCTCAACGTTAATGGCTCCTCCAACCTTGTATCGGTTAAGCGTCGTCACCTCTAACGTGTGAGGAATTAAACCGACAAATGCCACCGAACCTTCCATATGAGTTACCGTTAGCGAGACACCCGCATAAGTAATCGACCCTTGCGCCACCGTTATTCTAGCAACTTCCTCAGGAAGCTCCACTCCGACATAGAGTGCACTACCCCGCTTCTCAACAACTCTAACTCTACCAATTCCGTCGATATGCCCTGAAACTAAATGTCCACCCAGACGATCGCCCATCCGCAATGCCCGCTCAAGATTCACGGGCATTCCAACTTGAAGCTCACCGATAGTAGTTCGTTTGAGAGTTTCCGTAGCTGCTTCAAACCAAAAGCTATCGGCCGTGATTTCTACAACTGTCAAACAGCATCCATCAATCGCAATGGAATCGCCTAGTTGTACTTCCTCTGGAGAAATATCACATTCAATTTCCAGCCGCAGAGGAGAGCGGCCCGAAACACTTCGAACAATTCCAATAGATTCAACCAACCCGGTAAACATGGCGACTATTTGTCATGGGAATCCCGAAACGGCAATCGAAAGCTCTAAGAAAATTGGTGGGTTATTTACCCCGTGACCACTTGGCCTTACCCGTAAGTGTCAGGGCGTTAGGTTCGTCTGCCATCACCCAACTAACCCCCTGTAAAGATTCGAGTATTTTACCCAGGAGCCCTAAGGATTCAGGATGAACCCAGCGCCCCAATCGTGACACTCCCTGATCGGCTGAGGCCCGAAGACCGCGCGCCACCCCCATTTTGGACTTCATCAAGCCTCTCTTTGAACGAATTCGAGAAAATTCGCGAATCGCCCGAGGACTAGGGGCTACCACCACCGCTCTCTGCTCCACTGCGAAAGCCAGGGGCACCCCGGCGCCTAGAAGCTTGTAGCCCCGTTTTTTACCTCTGGAAAATCTCTCTAAAGCCAAAGTTGGACCAATCAACGGAAGAATCGGCTCAAAAAGTCTGAGCCACACTTCAAATGCCCTAGGATCTCTAATTTCGGCCCGCAAAATCCCCACCAACTCTCCGGTAGCCATTTTCATCTCAACCAACTCCCAAGACTGGCTAGCCTCACCCAATATATCGATATCCATCAATTTATTCATTTGACTCTCCAGTCCCCTAAGCTGCAATTGAGCCAAACTTGCAGGTAGCGACCAAAGATAATTCGCAGCGCGAATAGCCGTCCAATACAATTGAGCAGGCACTACCGAAAATGTGGAATATCCAACTAAACGAGATGACAATGAATGAGGCAAGGGCAAGGGTATGGGTTCTCCCAAAACCGCCAAGAGTCCTTCCTTTTTGCCTTTGTATCGCAGTGAACTTGAAAATAGAATCTCGGATTTAGATTCACCAAGTTCAAAATCCAGCCCCTCCAACTCGTCAATCCCCAAGCGTACGGCTAGAGCCGCATTTCGTGAAGCATTGCGGTCCTGTGAAAAATGAGCGTAAAGCGGCATAAAATCGAGGTAGCCAAAAGCGAGTGTGTTACGTCGGGACGTCTTGGATAGGCGCTGAAAATGAGAGAACTTGGAAAAAGAAGATTCCGAGAAATCAAGTTGATGCTCCAAGGAGGGGGAAACCACAACAGAAAACGCGTTATGCCCCTTAAAGAGATTCTCTTCCGATAACAACTTTTGGACCTTTTGCGGCTTAGGCAAATGCAGCCAAGCTAATATTCGGGGCGATTGACGAGCAGCCCCAAGAGACAAAAGCGCCACACCTATCAAAAAAACTAAAGACCATCGCATGGTGGTTAGATACTATTATTCAGCGAAAAGTACTATACCTCAATAGGGTAAAGGCCGAAGAACGCCGAGTATCAAAATGCAACATTCAATATTGTTTTTCGCCCCCAATAAAACAAACAAGTAAGGATTAGTGGAGGCTCCAGGCTATCTTATGGTGACCATTGTTTAATTGCCCGTCGATACTTTGTATTGCCCCTTATTCAATGACCGCTCCCCCTAAGGTCTTGCCATGATTAGTCAAGAAACTCCTCACCTAGAAGGCCTTAACCGACAATATCCTCATTGAATATTTACCAGCAAAGTCGGCAATTGCACTTGGTTATGCAACACGCTCACTGATGGCTACGAAATCAAGAACCGGCGAATCAGGTCTAAACCAGCATGAGCGCTTACAACCTTGTTTCGTCGCCGGTCAAACGGCATCGTTAGCCTCTTAGTTTTATTGTAGCCATCGGCATCAATAGCTAACCAAACTGTCCCCACCGGCTTTTCGGTAGTTCCACCCTCAGGTCCGGCTATGCCGCTAACCCCCACACCAATGTCAGAACCACTGCTGCGGCGTACCCCCCTTGCCATCTCCATTACGCAGGCTTCACTTACAGCTCCGAAATTCTCGAGAGTTTCTTCCTTAACATCCAAGAGACTCACTTTACATGAATTACTGTAAGCAACGATCCCTTGCACAAAGATCTGACTGCTTCCTGAGACATCCGTGAGTAAATCACTCATGAGTCCGCCTGTACAAGATTCGGCCAGAGCCACTGTCTTGTTCGAATCTCGGAGCAATTGGACTAAAGACGTTGCGAATGGACCTTCGCTATCGCTAAACACATGCAATCCCAATGCTTCACGAGCAAAGCTCTCAGCTGCCCGTAATTGAACATTGTCTTCCATACTTGCCTTAAGCGAGACTTGAATTTCAGGGAAATGCGCTCGGTAACCTAATCGGACCTTTGGCCATTGGCTCTCAATGCCGGCCAGGCGTTTGTCGACTTGGGCTTCGATCAAACCAAATACTCTCAACACCACGCGGGAATCCCTTGATTGAGTGTGACTCATGGGCTCTATCAAGGCATTGTGTATCATCGGATCAAATTCACGCGGCACACCTGGAACCGAGATAAATCGACATCCTTGATACAACAAATCGAATCCCGGAGCCGTTCCATAGGAGTTAGATATAACCTTTGCGCCTTGGGGCCTCTCCGCTTGCTTCAATTGATTTTCCGTTAGCTCTCGCCCTAATCGCTCTAACCGAGTTCGAATCACCTCCGCTTGAACTTCATCGCGCACAAGAGGAACATTCAACAAGAGTGCAAAGGCCTCAGAGGTGACGTCGTCGGTTGTGGGACCTAAACCACCGCTAACAATGCACACTTGGGTTCCGCGTGCGGCTATAGCCTTCGCCTCGCGAACAATAATACTCTGGTCATCTGTGATGGTAGTACGCTGACTTATTTTCAACCCAATGGGTCCTAAGGCATCAGCCAGCCGCAGCGTATTTGTATCCGCCACTCGACCATCTAATAATTCGTCTCCAATTGCTAAAACCTCTATCCGCATATTACCACCACCCGCCATTGAGCCAACATAATAAGTGCATAACACCTAAACCATAAAGTCCCGCCATCGTATCGTCTAAAACGACACCTGCACCTCCCCCAAGGCGTGCATCAATTTGTCTAACGGGAGGGGGCTTAACAATGTCAAAAAAGCGAAACACGACGAAAGCCGAAAGGCATAAAGACCATTCGAATGGAACGCCTATAAGAGTCACCAAGAAGCCCGCAACTTCATCAATAACAATCTTCCCTGAATCGTGCTCTTGATAAATACGCTCTGCTTGTTCAGCCACTCCAATAGCAAACACCGTAAAGACAGCTACCGCGCCAAGCATTTCAACCCAACTCAACCCTAAACGACTCGCGAAAAACCAAAGTGGAATAGCACCCAAAGTCCCGAAAGTCCCTGGGGCTTTTGGAACATAGCCCAACCCTCCCGAACTAGAAAATCCCAAGACAAGATACTGAAATGGACTCATTTGCCCCCCCCTTGAAAATCAAGCAGATAAAATACGCAGTGCAGGCTTTGTAGCAGGTTCTGCAAAAGATGAAATCAATGCGGGGGCGCTAATTGGATTTCCGCGATGACTGCGCCCTACATCCTTGAGTGCCTGACGCCACGCCGCAAAATTACCACCTGCTTGCCAAGCCTGCAAAGCTGCCAGACCTGCGCTCCAGCCGCCTTGCGCCAACTCGTATTCTACCCACGCCCATCGTGCACTTGTAGAACGCAATTCAACGGAGTTCTTCAAGCCTTTGCGTACGAAATCGATCCGGCGTTCGCATTCCTTTATACCCACAAACAAAGAGCCGTCTAACGGCGTATTTCGCTTCGCAACAAAAGGAGAAACCCCAAGGGATACCTTGGTTTTCTTAGTCACCACCGATTTCACTTCCTTACCGAACTCGACCAACTCTTTTAGGTCATCGTAGGATTCACCAGGCACCCCTAACATCATGTATATTTTGAGCTGTGGAACTCCGATCTCTCTCACGTATTCGGCAGTCCTCAGTAAGTGCTTAACTCGAATTTTCTTTTCCATGTCTTTGCGCAGTGCTTCCGAAGCACCGTCAGAAGCTACGGTCAAAGTGCGATAGCCGCCCCTAAGTAAAAGCTCGATAAATTCAGGGGTCAATCGGTCTGCGCGCAAACTTGAAATTCCCACACCTCGACCGCTTTCAACAATATTGCGGACAATATCGGTTATTTTGGGATGGTCGGTAACAGCAGCCCCCACTAAACCTACACGAGTGGCGTGGTCAGGAATTAGCTCCATCACTCGCTGCGGTTGAACCAATCGCATACCGCCGTTCGTCGTTCGTCGCATTACACAAAATGTACAACCGCGCGAACAACCTCTCTCGGGCTCCAACAAAAACATATCGGAAAGGGCTGAATCCGGAGTTACAATTGCCGAGTACGCTGGTAATTCTGTGTCCTTGCATTTAGCTACAGGGCAAAGCTCTTCACCATGATAAGCGGGAATATAAAAGCCCTCCATCCGAGAAAGCTCTTCGAGCACAGTCTCTTTTGAGCCGCCCGAAAAAAGAGCATCCATCAAGGGCTCCAAAAGGTCTTCCGCTTCGCCCATAACAACAATATCGGCAAACGGCCCCAATGGAACAGGATTAGAGAAGGTCAAAGGTCCCCCAACAACAACCCAGGGATCGGTACTACGGCGTTCCTTCCGAAGTGGTGAGAGTCCGACTTGTCGTAGGCACGAAAAAAAGCCAGGTAGCTCAAGCTCGTAGGCTACAGAGAACGCAAGAACAGGAAAATTACCAACCGGGCGCTGCGTCTCATAACTCAAAAGAGGACCGCTTGCATCTTCTCCCTCTCCGGGAAGAAACGCTCGCTCAGCTGCTACATGCTCCAAGTCATTCAAACGCCTGTACACCGTCTGAAATCCTAGGGAGGCCATTCCAACGTGGTAGGGACTGGGATATACCAGCGCGACAGGCCGCTTCGCTTGCTTAAAAATCGTTCCCTTCTCACGCTCAAGGCGTGAGCGTATGGTAGCTCTCGCAGTGGTCACTTTGTCCGTTTTTTCTACTTAGTAGTTTATGCCAATAAACCGCTTGTCTTTACCGCTGAAGACCAGATTCAGCAAGTCGAGAAGAACAATTGAAATATCAATGATTTTCAGTACCTTACAACCCTCGAGCCCGGATTAGTGCGAGTTTTCTCTAAAACCCGGTCAAGCACCACGCTCACGCAGAACATCCTATGACCCAAAATCTCTGCAAGTTCATCCATCACTCGGAGGAGCAACAACAAAGGCCCCTTCGCACCTAGGGCACACCCGAAAAGAATCAAATGAGAAAAAATCAAACCGGTACACTTATAAAATTTGCCCCCAGCGAGGCTATTCAACCACTGAGAAGCCTGAATTAGGTCAAACGAAAGAGGGCTCTTAGGTGATGTTCTCAGAAACACGAGTCAGCCTCTTTTGCTCTTACTCTTCTTGGGCAATAGTCTCCAACTGCTTCGACAAATCCTCTACGACATTGATGTATTCATTGACCATATCAAACACAATTTCCTTGGCTGGGCGGCGGTGATTCATCATACCTACAACCTGTCCCACGGGAGTACCGAGTAAATCCGTACACCCCTCTTCACCGGACTGAGCATAGCGATAAATTCGCTGAGTCGCATCCGCGGTCGCCATATATTGCAGTGGCATTGGCAAAGTTCCAGGAGACTCAGCTCCATCCCACGCCTGAGTATAAGGTGTGACCAACATACGCGCTGGTTTTCCGGAAATACATCGCGAACGAACAGTCTGAGTTGAATCAGCCTCAAGAAGCTTGTCCACCAACGCTTCTTGATAATCACTTTCAGAAGCGGTCAACCAGATAGATCCAGTCCAAACCCCCTGACAGCCCAAGGATAAAGCAGCAGCCATTTGACGCCCGCCCCCAATACCACCAGCGGCCAACACCGGAGTATCTGGACCGAGGGCCGAAACAACCTGAGGCCACAAGAGCATGGAGGTAATTTCTCCCGTATGCCCTCCTGCCTCGTAGCCAGAAGCAACAATAATATCGACGCCAGCCTCTTTTTGTTTCATCGCATGCTCGACCGTCCCAACTAGAGCCGCTACCTTAATGCCTTTCTTGTGAGCTTCTTCGATGATATCAGCCGGTGGTGGTCCTAAAGCATTCGCGATAAGCTTGATATTGTGATTCATTGCCACTTCAACTGCCGCTCGGCCACCGGATGCAGACCACCCAAGTAGGCTCTCGTTGGCCTCAACACTGTCGGGCAACTTAGGCACGTTGTGCTTTTCTAAGAGCGTCTCGATAAACTCTCGGTGCTTGGGAGTAATCATATCCGAGAGCGACTTCTTATCAATATCGCCTTTTTGTTTTCCAATATACTTTGCAGGAATAACGATATCGACCCCATAGGGTTTGCCATCGACATGCTCGTCAATCCATTTTAGCTCGAGCTCTAACTGCTCGGGAGTAAAGGCAACGGCTCCCAACACCCCAAATCCTCCGGCCCGAGTTACTGCCGCCACCACATCTCGACAATGGCTGAATGCGAAAATAGGAAACTCAATTCCCAATTCTTGGCAAATTGGAGTACGCATGTCCCCTCCTCCTAAAGCTCCGCTTTAAAATGATCAAACACTCTTAGGAAACAATTCCCTAAGGGCATAAGAAAAGTAGAACATGTTCTACCTTTTGGCAAGAGCGCCACCTCAAGTGAAGAAAAGAAAGAACAAATCCAACAAAGCGACTCGCAAATAAGCAGCCACAAAACAAGCCAACCGCTCCAAAGTAAATAATTCGAGCGATTTTTGGTCGCTCACGCCACATGCCTACTTAAGGGAAAATAAGACGTTTTCACACCGCTCTTGAGTCAAGAGAGCTCAAAGACAAAGAGCGACTCATCGCGAAAACCACAAAAATGGTAAAAAATGAGGGCAAATGAATCAAGTGCGCTCTAAAGCCAACTCCTTTCAAGATCTAGAGGCAGCCCAGAGCACTTGATGACCTACATTACTGGCCGCGTCGAAGGAACGTCGGCAAATCAACGGACTCCACAAACTCCTGAGGCGTAGGGGCTGGGGGAGGAGGAACCTTAGCCAACTTATCTCGTTCCCAACGATGCCGCGTGTGGGTAGGAATATCCAGTTCTTTCTTCGGAAGTGAAAGAGCCTGAACATTATCAATACGCCTGCGATCCATCTGGTCAAAACCGGTAGCAATAACCGTGACCCTCAACTCATCTGACATATTCTCATCTACGACGGAACCAAAAATAATATTCGCGTCTTCGTGGGCAGCATCCTGAATTAGGGTTGAAGCAACATGAATTTCATGTAGCCCCATATTCTCACCACCAGTAACATTGATGAGGATCCCCTGTGCGCCATCAATAGTAACGTCCTCCAGAAGGGGTGAGGAAATAGCGGCAGTAGCTGCATGAACCGCCCTATCTTCGCCCGTTGCTCTGCCCGCTCCCATTAGCGCCATGCCTTGATCTGTCATAATCGTGCGAACGTCAGCAAAATCAACATTTACGATTCCAGTATTAGTAATAAGATCACTAATACCTTGAACCGCATCCAACAAAACCTGATCTACGGTTTTGAATGCGTTAAGCATCGAGGTGCTTTGGTCCGTGATAGACAAGAGGCGTTGGTTGGGAATAGTAATTAAGGTATCAACCGCATCCCTCAATTCAATAATTCCGGTTTCCGCGTGACGTCGTCGACGATTACCTTCAAAGAAAAAAGGCTTCGTCACCACACCAACCGTGAGAGCCCCCAAAGACCGCGCAATCGAAGCTATCACTGGCGCGGCCCCTGTACCGGTTCCACCACCCATACCAGCTGTGACGAAAACCATGTCAGCACCGTCTAGAGCTGCTGCTATTTGCTCGCGGTCCTCAAGGGCCGCCTCACGCCCCACTTCCGGATTTGCACCTGCCCCCAATCCTTTTGTCAAAGTCTGACCAAGTGGAATCTTAATGGGAGCGAGATTTTTCGCCAAAGACTGACGATCTGTATTCGCTGCAAGAAACTCCACTTCTTGGACGTGAGCTTCAGCCATAGTGTTAATTGCGTTTCCGCCACCACCCCCAACTCCAATTACCTTAATTAACGCTTGATGAGCATCACATTCATCGAGTTCAATCATCTTTCCCTCCGGATAAGTCATTCAGGACGCGCATCCTGATTCAATTTATCTTTTATTTCATATCACTTGGTTAAGTCGATCCTAAACAGGGAGAAATAAGTACATTTGGCTAGAAAAATTCACCAAACCAACTTTTCATTCTACCTTTAACTCTCGAATAAACATTTTCTTCACGAACCTTGAAATACCGCTCAGAATTATTGTCCAAACCAAACTTAACAAGCCCAACTCCAGTGGCATAAATAGGACTGCGAACAATATCTACTAAGCCCCCCATTCCAGTCGGAA
>CAXGXL010000030.1:0-14643 GCA_964013555.1 uncultured bacterium | reverse complement strand
GTTTGTCTATTCCCCTAGATAAGTTCTCAATCATCCTCAACAAAAAAGAAATAGGCATCCAGTTTCACGGCATGAACGAGTCCCCTTCCCACTGGCAACTGGATCAACTCGAACTGGAATCGGGGCACCTTGTGGCAAGTACCATTAATCACAAAGAAAAACCGAAACTTACCATTATTCACAGAGAGGCGTTCTCGAATTTAGGCACCGCCACGTAACAATCCAGCCTCCGCCCTCAAGATCGCCGAGACTCCACCTCTAATTCCATCGTTTTTCCAAGCCCTTACCCTCCAAAAGAGGCAACCAGCCCCCTGGAGGCACAAGTCACCACCTGTGGGACAAAACCCGTAACACACTAAAAAAGCTGGGCTTTCCTCCAAAAACCTCAGTATGCCAGCGACGGCAGAATGTAAAGAAAGGGCTTTTCCTTACATTCCGCTTTTCAAAAGTGTGATCTGTAGGTTAAGCTCCGACCCGAGTCCCCCAATAAATCCATAGGAGAGCCTCGTGCCTTTGACACCTCGCCCTCGCCGCTACCTAGCCGCATTATATATGTCTGCCCTGCCACTTCTACTGACCGCCGTGCTTTTGTCTGGCTGCGGTAACCGTGTAAAGGGATTAAACGTTAACGACAACATTCCAGATGCGGAGCCTTGCGGTAGCGGCTGTGAAGAAGGCTTTGTTTGCGTCGGTAATACCGATGACCCGGCAAACCCTTTTTTTGAATGTGTGAGTGTGCATCAGCGATTTTGCTCCCCTTGTAACGAAGATGCTGACTGCGTCGACCAATGGGCTCCCGATCAAGGAAACCTCTGCCTTACCTTTCCAGATGGAGCGGGTTCCTACTGTGCCACCGGCTGCCTAACCAACGCCGATTGCCCAGAGAACTCCTACTGCGACGAACTTGAATCTGGCGCGAGTGTTTGTCGCCCTGAATCCGACGAATGCCACTGCTCCGAATGGGCGATCGAAAACCAAATGGAAACCGAGTGTTCCAACACCACCATGCAAGGTACCTGCCGCGGGATCCGCGCCTGCACCATCGACGGCCTCACGGATTGCGACGCTAGAATCCCAGCGATGGAAACTTGTAACAATATTGACGACAATTGCGACGGCGCCATCGACGAGACATTTCCCGATGCGGGCACACCGTGCGATGGACCGGATGCCGATTTGTGCACTGACGGCTCCATCGTGTGTACAGACGGTGCTGTTGTCTGCAACGACACTATCGAATCCATCCCAGAATTGTGTAACGGCTTGGACGACGATTGCGACGGCATCGCGGACAACAACCTACCACCGATGCGCAGCAACCTCACCCTAGGCGTTTGCGAAATCGGTCGCAAAGTGTGCTCAGGGACAGATGGCTGGGTGGAGCCCGATTACAATTTGATTGAAGGTTACGAAGTCGAAGAGACTCAATGCGACCTTTTAGACAACGACTGCGACGGAGAAGTCGATGAGCCTTTTGGCCCCACCGGAACCATCAGCTACACGTCCCTCGATGGCACCACCAATTTATTCTTAGGGGATTCATGTGGCATAGGTCCCTGCGCCGGCGGCACGGTTATTTGCGACGAAAGCCGTGAGGGCCTGGCTTGCTCATCCTCTGAAAATGCAAGTATTGAACTCTGCGATCAGGCCGACAACAATTGTGACGGAGAAGTCGACGAAACTTTTGATCTCCAGGGCGACCCTGAAAACTGCGGTAGCTGTAACAATCTCTGCTCCTATCCCAACGCCACGGCACTTTGTAGACAAGGGGCGTGCCTCATGGGGAACTGTTCCGACGACTACGGCAATTGCGATGCAGATGAAGCCAACGGGTGCGAATCGAACCTCTCTGATTCACTCGCCCACTGCGGCCGCTGCAACCAAGCATGCAGTCCCGCAAATGCTACGGGAGTTTGCTCACAAGGAGAGTGCGCCATCGCCTCCTGTAACGAAGGCTTTGCTGATTGCAACGGGTTAGTCGAGGATGGCTGTGAAGTTTCTCTGCTTAACGACGCAGAGCATTGCGGACAATGTGGGCAAGCATGTTCCGCAGCAAACGGAACCGCGACTTGTTCCGCCGGAATTTGTACCCTCGAGTCGTGCATCCCGCCTTTTGCGGATTGTGATGGCGTATTTAGTTCCGGCTGCGAAACCAATATTGCCACGAATATTCTCAACTGTGGGCAATGCAGTCGCGCTTGCGTGAACCCGCATGGCACCACGACCTGCTCCGCGGGGCAATGTGCTCCGAGCTGTGATCCGCTTTGGGGCAACTGCGATGGAAATACCGCAACCGGCTGTGAAACGCCGCTGAACACAGCAACAAATTGTACCAGCTGTGGTCAGCAATGCGATTACGCCAACGCTTCCGAAAGCTGTGCCACCGGCACCTGCCAACTATTAGCTTGTGAGCCAGGTTTTGCCAATTGCGATACGTTTTCGAGTAACGGATGCGAAACTGAGATTCTGCGGAACGTCGAGCATTGCGGCGGATGCGGCAATACCTGTACCAATGAAAACGGCACGACGAGTTGCAACCAGGGCAGCTGCAATCCAATTTGTGCATCCGGATGGTCCGATTGCGACGGCAACCCCAACAATGGGTGCGAAACCGATCTAACCACCCTCACGGACTGCGGAGCCTGCAACGCGACTTGCGCTTTCGCGGACGGCAGTGCTTCTTGCGAAACCGGCACTTGTCAGTTGACCTCCTGCTCGCCGGGTTACGCCAACTGTGATGACGATGACTCGAATGGGTGTGAAGTAGACACCCAAAACGATCCGAGTAATTGCGGTGAATGCAGCACACAATGCACCAATGAACACGGGGGAAGCCTCTGCTCAGGGGGACAGTGCTCGCCTACCTGCATGACCAATTTCGAAGATTGCGATGGCAACCCACAAAATGGCTGCGAAACAGCTCTCACCACCCTTTCCAATTGCGGCGGCTGCAATATTGCATGCGACCGGGCTAATGCGAGCGAATCCTGCGATAGCGGAACTTGTCAACTAGAGAGCTGTAATAACCTCTATTGCGACAATAACGGCATCGAAAGCGACGGCTGCGAATACGATCTGGATACCGACCCAGCCTGCGATCCTAATATAGCAATCAACTTGGGAAGCATCTCCGGTGATTACAGCGGAAATGTAAGTAGCCAGGGCTTCGGCGAAACTTGGTTCAAAGTATTGATCACAGAGGATAATAACTTGATTGAAGGGCTTTCTTTGCGAGTCACCGTCAACCCGGGTGCCGACACCGACTACGACCTCGAGATCTACAACGACAGCTGCAGCAGCAGTGCTTTGGTTGCTTCTTCTCGCAATGGGCTTGGCTCGCCCGATTCTGCGACGTTTTCCTGGGGCGATAACTGGGGAGGCAATGACGACCGGTGGATTTACATCCGGGTTCTTGCTTACAATGCCTCCGCGTGCACCAACTACTCCGTCCTGGTCGAGGGCGACGTATAAGACTCAGGCCTAGCACCATCCCTCCTACTAGCGAAGTTCGAAGACGATGGGGAGGGGCAACCGGGAATTCCCTGTTGCCCCTCCCCCTTGCTTTTATTAGTTTGTAGCTAGACCACCTAAGGGAGAGAGCATGTCTGACGATTCCCAAAATTCGCTTCGCGATATCCTCGGCTTCGATGGGGACATATACGAGGAAATGATTCGCTCGGCAGCGCAATGCTACTCTAACGGCGACTTCAAAATGGCTTGCTCCATTCTTAATGGGCTGATTCAACTCGACAATTCCGATTCTCGGGCCTACAAGCTTTTAGGCTCCTCGCTACTTCTTCAAAAACGAAACGCCGACGCGGAGGTAGCCTACGAAACCGCCGTAAGGCTCGACCCGTCGGACCCGTATACCTTGGTTGCGCTCGCTGAATTAAAACTTAAAGGCCTGAAGCTGAACGAAGCTCTGCCCTACCTCGAACAATTATTTAAACTCGATCCAAGTGGCCAGCACCCAGCGGTTAATCGAGGGAAAACCTTGGCTGCGGACTACTACGAGAAACTCCAAGGCTAAACCTAGAACCAGAAGAAAGAAAATGCGGAACTAGCTCAGAACCATTGCGTTTTCCAGAAGGTCTCATTTTAGATAAACCTATGAAGTGGTAGGCTGAGCTTTTTGAGGGTAAAAATCTCGCTAGTGCTCCCTATGGGTCCCATTGAGAAGTGCCACCACAAGTGGTATCGCCCCACAACAACCCCCAAACCCTCCGAGAGGCAAAAGTGGCAGAGGCGTCTTTAACCCGTATTAACAAATACCTTAGCGAAGTCGGTTTTTGCTCCCGCCGAAAGGCAGACAAGCTTATTGAGGAGGGGCGCGTCACGCTTAACGGGGCGGTCCCGGAGGTGGGGACCAAAGTAGCCCCTGGTGATGAAGTCCGCGTTGACGGAAATCTGGTAGGAGCCAGCAAGGAGGCCCCCGTCTACATAGCCTTCAATAAGCCGGTGGGAATTGTGTGCACCACCGATACCCGAGTCGAAAAAGATAACATCATTAGCTACATTAATTACCCCACTCGAATTTTCCCCATTGGCAGATTGGATAAGCCCAGCCAAGGGCTTATCTTTCTCACTAATGACGGTGATATCGTTAACAAAATCCTCCGCGCACGCAACAACCACGAAAAGGAGTACATTGTTACGGTAGACAAGCCCATCACCTCTGGATTTATCACCAAGATGGGAAACGGCATTCCTATATTGGGCACCGTAACTCGCAAGTGTTTTGTCGAAAAGCTAGCTAGCCATCGCTTCAGGATCGTTCTGACCCAAGGACTCAACCGACAAATACGCAGAATGGCCGAACACCTAGGGTACCGGGTCACCAAATTAAAACGAGTCCGAATCATGAACGTAAAGCTTGATGTACCAATTGGGCGCTGGAGGGATTTAACCTCCGCCGAGCTCGAAGAACTTAACCGGCTAACAGCCGATTCTGCTAAGACCACCGAGAACAACGCCCTTTATCGAGACCAAGCGCTCCACTTAGACGAATGAGTTCCATACTATTGTTCAATAAACCCTACGGTGTGCTCAGCCAATTCACGAGCGACCCCGGCGTGCCCAATCTCTCCGACTACATTTCGCAACCCGGGTTCTACGCCGCCGGCCGGCTTGATAAAAACTCCGAAGGACTGCTGGTACTAACAAACGACGGGGTACTACAACATAAGATAAGCTCACCGAAGCACAAACTGAGCAAAACCTATTGGGTCCAAGTTGAGGGAATCCCCGACACTTCGGCACTCCAAGCCTTGCGCACTGGCGTATCCCTCAAAGATGGGCCGACTAAGCTCGCCCTTGCCCGCCATCTAGAGCCCCCCGAAATCTGGCCTCGAACTCCACCGATTCGTGAGCGCAAGTCCATTCCAACCAGCTGGATTGAAATGACCCTCCAAGAGGGGCGCAATCGCCAAGTCCGGAGAATGACGGCGGCCGTCGGGTACCCCACACTGCGCCTCATTCGATACTCGATAGGATCTTGGACTCTGGCCGGGATCTCAGTAGGAGAATGGATTAAAGCTTAGAAGTTAGCTAACTGAGATAGGAACGGCGAGACAATGCCAAATAAAAAAACTCATCAAAGTCGATGGTGCCGGTGGAGGGAATCGAACCCCCACTCCCGTTAAGGAAACGGATTTTGAATCCGTCGCGTCTACCAATTCCGCCACACCGGCTGCTGGCACCGACGAGGCTATTAGCAAGACTCTCCGGTCGCGGCAAGCACCGATCGGCTTGAAAACAGAAAAAAAATTCATGACGGCTTGAAGCCCTGCCCCACGCCTCCTATAATTTACATGAACACGAGAGGCTTCACGATGCTGATGGGCGCAATGATTGTTCTGGCTTGCTTTATGGCACTAGCTTATAGGCAATGGCAGTTGACCACGTTGCTGCGACGCGCTTTCACCCAACACAGAGAGTTAGAAGATGCTTTAAAAAGCCTCCAAGCCGAGTCCCGCAATACGGCAGTCAACCTGGCCGTATTGAGAGCTACTCTGGCCGGCCAGGGTTTTATTGACGAGACAGAGCTAAACCTAATCAAGGAGCAACTACTGGAATCCACCTTCACAGGAGCTCCCCCCAGCGCGGCCACACCTCCGGAAAATGAAGCAGAGCTGATACAGGTAACCGAACACACCTTATTGGTGGCTGAGTCCAACGAGAAATTACATTAATCTCGTCATTAGTGCCTCTTCGCGAACGGACATTCAGCTAGATATCTCCCCCAAAAAACCGAAGCGCATGCCGGATCTACCACTTAAACCCAGTTTAAAACCGATAGATTCTAGGAACTTAAAGGTTTTTCCTTCTCTGCTTTACGGCATCCGACACAAGCGGTATACCCTACCCTGTCCAAGATATGCCCACAACCCGCACATGAGTGCGATTAACATTTACCGGAGCAATATTAATGAAGTCCGTATTAAGTTGGCTAGTTGTTGTCCTCATCATTGGCGGAGCAGGCGCCTATGGCGCCAAACACTTTCACACACTTGACCGCGAAAAAGCCTATAAATTAGAGCTAGCCGCCCTCAAGGATACCTTTAAAACTCAGTCAGTGGGGCTGCAATTTCTTTCGCCAGAGGAATACTCCAAAGAAATAGGTATTCAACTCACTCGCTACTTTCGTTCAATTAGCAAATTGGCAAAAACCTACCCTGAATTCTACGACCTAGAGCGTGAGCGTAAATTCAGTGCAGCAATGGTCGAAAAAGGTCATATGACCCAATCACAACAAGCAAACCGAGAAGAAAGAATAGCTCTTTCTTTAGGCGTCTTAGATCAAATGAAGTCCGGTCAATATCGCCCCATTTATACCGCCGCCGATAAAGGCTTTCGGTTCGACATCTGGGACATTAAGCCAGTAAAAATCGGTGTCGAATCAGCACTCCAGATATCCTATGCCCACTGGGGAGCATTCGGACCTGTCAACTACGATATGATCGTGGGCAATATTCGAGCGGAACAAGAAGAAGGAAAGCCCGTCGAGGTTCCTCAAATCGTGGGCGAAGGACAGCCTCCCTACCTTCAAGTCAAGCCGGAACGCTGGGTACAAGAATTTCCTCCAGGAGTAGAAATAGGTCACTACAATCTGCCCATCATGCCTAAACAAGCTTTGGGTTTAAGTCTGAACTTTCAGTTTGGAATCCGAACCGTGGGCGGCAGCACCCTTTTCGCTGACATTAAGTTTCCTGAGATGGAAATTTCAGATTCATGGAAAATAGGTAGCGACAAGAAATGGGACGCCAAAGAAAGGTTCGCTAGCGATGAAGAGCTCGAAGAACTCGGCGCAAAACCCCAAATAGTCGTTAAATAACCACAGAAATGCCCCTGCCTTTGAGGTTCGCTCGAAGGCAGTTTTTTTTGGGGGACTCGTCCCCAAGAGGGGAAAAGCTGCTTCTCTCCTAAAACCCAATCGCGGCACCGGTCAACCTCGCTGACGACTTTCTCACCAACTAGGTCAATCTTAATAATCTATTGAATAAACCGGATTGCTTTTAGGGAGCCGGCTTCTGGGCGGCTTCCCGATTCATGTCCTCTGAAGGTTGGAGGCCCTTAAGAATGTCGGTTGCAACCTGCCGCACTCCTTCAATCGAATGTCCCGTGGCCACAGTTACCACGAACCCGAGAGCTTCTTTGCCGCCAATGTGCCCCAATGCATGCAAAACTTGAAGCAAAAGTGCTGGTTCTTGGTGCCGAGTAATGGCTACCAAAGGCGCCACCGCTGACTTGGCCTTTAATTCAGCCAAAACACCAATCACTCGCATTTTAAGCCGTTGAATCGTTTCATCCTGAAGCCGACTAATTAAGACCGGCACCACGCTATTCACACGCTTCTGCGCAACTCTCTCTAATGCAAACTCCCGGACTCTCCAGTCGGAGTGGGTCAAATAGTCCGCCCATCGAGGCTCTGTCTCCAGATCTATCAACCGCTGATTTTCAATTACCTTCCACGCATCCACAAAGCCAGAAACCACCGACTCCCTCAATTTGTGCGGAGGCTGACCTTGGCCATCTGCACGGTAACTCAACTCCCCTCGAATCCCTCTTAATCTCACTTCAACAAAACGAAAATCCCCGCCGATCTCCGGCCGGTCAACCACGTCGCCAATCCGAATTTTCAGAACATGAGTTGTACCATCGTGGTCTTCCGGCTCCCACCGAACCATAGAGTTTTTCTTGAGCTGAGAGATTATATCAAGCCTGATTAATGTTCGGTCCTCCACATCGTCATCCAATTGCCTTGGAGAATTCACCACGACCTCCGATACGACAATCGCGTTCTTAGAACGGCACCCCAAAGCGACGGTCCAAACAACGAACAAGGTCCCTAGCACTCGCACCATCATCAAATCCCCACCAAAAGACGATCTCCGAATGCCACAGCAAGGTCGGCGTCAATAATTTTTTTCCGTGCCGTAAGGCGGTCATACTCCAGGCGATAATAACGAAATACACGCGTTTCTGAATCGTATACCCCACAACAGGTTTTGGGGTTCCGATCACGTGGTTGGCCTACACTACCCGCAGTTATGATAAACTGCGCTTGCTTCTCGCAAGCAATAGCTTCGTCAAGAATTCGTTCTACCGTGCCCCCCTTAACACGAAAGCCAACACTAAGGTGCGAATGGCCAATAAAAGTCACCGCAGGCAAGTAGTCCACACCGTCTAGCATGTTCACCACGTCTTCTTTCGTGACCAGATATTCAAAAAGCTCTGGGGCTACCGGCGCCCCATGGGAAAAGAGAAGTTCGTTGACCGCCTGCGTGTAGGGTAGTTCCACCAGCCACTCGTAATTTGTTGCCGAAAGTTGGCCTTTGCACCAATGGATGGAATGCCGAGCGGACTCATAATACCCTGAATAATCGATTTTTCCGACCAGAGCCGCATCGTGGTTACCCAACACTGCCCAATTGCATGACTCTCGGAGCAGGTTACAAACCTCGTTAGGGTTGGCGCCATACCCAACCGCATCTCCCAAGAAAACATACTCATCCACGGCCTCTTGCTCCAAGTGCCCTAGGACCACCTCAAGGGCCTCTAAGTTACCATGCACATCTGAAAGAATACCGTAACGCATCTCGACCTCTCCCGCGGGCCATACCTGACGGTACCACACTATCGGTTGGCATTCACTCTCGCAAGGACTCTGAACTCGATGAAAACGAGAGTGACATTTCACGGGGTTTGAGTATAAAGGGACTTCATGTCAGCAGTTCTCCCAGCAGAAGCGTTAGGCCTTCTTGAAATAGACGGCGTTCCACGCGCCATCCGTTGTCAAGATGAGGCGCTTAAGCAAGCTGAGATCCAAATCGTGGCCTTCGCTCCGGTTAGCCCAGGCAAAGTAGTGTTTATTTTTGGGGGCGATGTTGCGTCTGTGGAAGAATCTCTCCGGGTTGCCGACCGAATCGCCGGTTCACGCCGCATCGATTACCTCTTTTTACCCGGCGTACACCCCCAGGTCGTCGCCGCGCTCTTGGGAACTCGAACCACTATCGAAGCGCACCGCTCACTTGGGCTCTTGGAGTTTAGTACAGTTGCAGCCGCCATTCGAGCAGCCGACTGCGCCATCAAAACAGCGCAAATCCGGCTAGGGCGACTGCATCTAGCCAGTGGGTTCGGGGGAAAAGCCTATTTTAGCCTTTGGGGAGACCAATCCGACGTCGAGGCCGGACTTCAGGCCGCAGTCGACTCTGAGCCCGAAAAGATATTGGATTTCAACATCATAGCCTCTCCCAACCGCGACTTAGACCCCAATCAATTTGTGCGGCCTTGGGCAATCGATCCTGCAAACTAGGCTCGAACCACAAAACCTTAAAAAATCCGAAATAAATGGCCACGATTGTGGGTTGCATCCTCCGCATGAATGTTTAAAAACCTCCACCGGAGCCAACGAAACACTCTCGGGGGCACAAGTAGGTAACACATTTCATCATAAGAGGGCGCTAGGGTACTGGCTCCTTGAAATGATGCGCAAAGACGAAAACAGGTTAAAAGTGGTAGAAGAACAAGAAACTAAGACGGAACAAAATTCCCCCTCAATAGACGGCGCCATTTCGGAAGCTCCCTCGAATTCAACTTCGACGCAGCCCTTGGAGCCGGAAGTTGTTCTGGAAGCTCCAGAAAAAAGCCAGGAGGACGATTCCGAGAGCACACCAGAAGACCCCAAAGACGCAAAAATAGCTAGCCTTGAAAGTGAGCTAGAGGAACAAGTCGAGTTGGTTAATGCAATTAAGCGTCAACACGGGGAAGCCATCGCTGAGTTCAACAATGCTCGCGCACGACTTAAAAGAGAAGTTGGCCGAGAGGTTCAAAACAGTCTCAAGTCGTTAATTAGCGAATTATTGGAAACCCTCGACAACCTAGAACGGGCAATCGAGTCCGCATCTTCAAAGCACGAAGAGAGTGAGTTGCTTACCGGGGTAACCATGGTCCGAGATCAATTCGTCGCCAAACTCTTCCAACTGGGAGTCAAACGCATTGAGTCGAAGAATGCAAAATTCGATCCTAATTTCCACGAAGCCATCTCCATGGTTGCGGTTCCTAGCCAAGAACTTGATGGACAAATCGTTGGTATTATAAAGGAAGGTTACATGATGAATGAAGAAGTGCTTCGGGCTGCGGTAGTCGCGGTAGGAAAATGCAGTTCTTCCAGCGATGCCGAAACCACCCCAGAGAAATCTAACGGCACCGAAGAAGTAGAAAGTTCAACCACCCCCTAAACTCAATACGCAGCCAGACCATGAAACGCCTACTACACCAAGGGTTCCTCATTTTTGGAACGTTGTTTATCTTCGGGTTGGCTAGCTCCCCTGGCAACGCGCAGCTGCCCCCCGCAGTCGAATTGGCCTTAACTCAAGCGCGAATCCAACCCCTTAACCCTTCTATCCCAGCGCCGAACTTCAAGCTTCCAACCTTAGCCGGCGGCGAAATGACACTGGCTGACGCGAAGGGCCGCTGGGTCTTGTTGACATTTTTTGCGACTTGGTGCGGGCCTTGTAAAAGTGAAATGCCGAGTCTGCAGCGGTTTAGCGAAATGCACGCCGCCGATGGATTCGATGTTCTAGGGGTATCCACCGACTCCTCCATGGGAGTAGTAAAGCCGTTTGCCCGAAAGTTCCGGCTTACCTTTCCTATTGCCGTTGATACCCAAAGCCAAGTGGCCAGTCTTTACCAAGCCAGCAGCATCCCCGTGAGCTTTCTCATCGCCCCCAACGGTCACCTTGTCGGTATTGCACGGGGCGCTAGAGACTGGTCCAAAGTAGGTGCAACCGTTGCAAAACTGGTCAAAGCCATGCCCCCCGGGGCCGATGTTTCTTCGGCGTATGCAGCCAATGCCACTCCTATTGAATTGCCCACTGTCTTGAACCCCCCTACGGCTACCTACGCACTCTCCCGCGACTCGTTCGTCCCAAACCAACGTTTCTCTCTAGATATCGCAATTTCCTGGGCGGGACATTTTGAGGATTACCTCCTTCACCCACCTTCTGTGTCCCTACCCGAAGGCCTCAAACAACATGCAATGAGAGCCGATACAGGAACCGCTCTCGGTCGAAAAACGGTAACGTATCGATTCGTCCTCGAACCAGAAAGCGAAGGCAGGTTCGCTCTGGATCCTATCGAATTGCGGTATACTCCTCGCCTCGAACAAGAGCCCATTTCTTCTCGCATTGCAGGCCCCACCATTGTTGTGGCCGCTCCCCTCATCTATGGACTCTCCCGCACTACCTTTGGCGGACTCGTCCTGGGCGTTCTTCTACTGGGAATCGTGGCATACTTTTTGTTTCGCCCGCGCCAAAAAACCGAATCTCCAATTGTCACCGCAGAGCTTACGAGCGAAGCTGGCGAGGCTCTCTTTCAAGAAGCGAAACACCACCGTCACCAGGGAGATATTGCCGGTTTCTTAAAGCTTCTGGCGAAAATTCACGAAGATCTCCCCGCAGGACACCAGCCTCTGCCTGATTACCCGACACTGATCTCGAATATCCTCTATGGGGGACTAACGATTCCCCCCACCGAACTCGACCAACTTCAACGCACCGTTGAATTGAAACTAAATCAATTGCGGACTGATTCAGATGTTTCAGACCGCGATCTCTTAGCGGAGACCAAGCGAAAAGGAGTCACTTCATGAGTGTCGCTTTAGCCGAAGACCTCAATCGCGAGATTGAAAACTGCAACGAAAAACTTCGAAACTTAAGGACTGAAGTAGGGAATATTGTCGTCGGCCAGCGCTATATGCTCGATCGCCTACTTTTAGCTTTAATCGCCGATGGGCACGTCTTGCTCGAAGGGTTGCCTGGCCTTGCCAAAACCACCGCCGTCAAAGCGGTTGCAGAGGCGATTCAAACCAATTTTGCCAGGGTATCCTTCACCCCTGATTTACTGCCCGCCGACCTTTTGGGTACTGAAATCTACCGTCCTGCCAGTGGCGAATTCCAAGTAAAACAAGGTCCTGTATTCACCAACTTGCTCCTGGCGGACGAAATCAACCGTGCTCCTGCCAAAGTTCAAAGTGCGCTATTAGAAGCGATGCAAGAACGCCAGGTCACCATTGGGGATCAAACCTACCAGCTTCCACAGCCCTTTTTGGTACTCGCCACTCAAAATCCCATAGAGCAAGAGGGCACCTATCCCTTGCCCGAAGCCCAGGTCGACCGATTCATGCTGAAACTGAAAGTCGGTTACCCCACGCGAGACGAAGAAAAAGAAATTATGCGGCGAATGACTCAAGGAGAACGCCATTCAATACGTCCTGTAATTACTCCGGAGGACATCGTGCGGGCCAGAGAAACCGCGAGTAAAGTATTCGTAGATCCCAAAGTGGAGGAATACATCGTTGACATCGTCAATGCGACTCGTGAACCGAGTCTCTACAAAATGGACGGACTTTCCAAGTTGATCCAAGTCGGGGCCTCCCCCCGTGCGACTATCTACTTACTGCAGGCCACCCGAGTACACGCGCTCCTCAACGGACGAGGTTACGTGACTCCACAAGATGTCAAAACCATCGGTCCAGACATCCTACGACACCGGGTCCTTCTCACCTACGAGGCTGAAGCCAGAGAACTAACAAGCGACGATATCGTTCAAGAGATCTTCAATACAGTAGACGTCCCATAAAACGAGTATTCCCTAGAATGATAGACAACTCATCCCAAAAATTGGACCCTGAATTGTTTGCCAAAATTAGGCACATTCAAATTAGGACCCAACACCTTGTTACCGAAGCCCTGGCTGGCCAATACGAAAGTGCATTCAAAGGTCGCGGCATGGAATTCGAGGAGGTCCGTTCCTACCAGCCCGGAGACGACATACGCCACATAGACTGGAAAGTCACGGCCCGCACGGGAGAGCCGTACATAAAGGTCCATCGCGAAGAACGCGAATTGACCGTTATGCTCCTGGTGGATGTGAGTTCCTCGGGAGAGTTTGGCACCGCAGGAAAATTCAAAAATGAGATCGCAGCCGAGGTTGCGGCGGTGCTCGCCTACACGGCCATCAAAAACAACGACCGGGTCGGCTTGATCATCTTTTCGGATAGAATCGAGCACTTTGTCCCGCCCAAAAAAGGGCGGTCCCACGTATGGATGGTCATTCGGGATATTCTCAATTTTAGGCCGGAACGCCGAGTCACTGATTTAGACAAAGCCTTGGAATATCTGGGAACGGTAATCAAGCGACGTTGCGTCGCTTTTCTAATCTCGGATTTTTTGGACCAATCCATAACGGAGCGATTGCGAACCACCGCCAAGCGGCACGATATTACGGCTATATCCATCGCCGACCCACGGGAAAAAGCTCTGCCCCCCATTGGCCTACTAGAACTCGAAGATGCTGAGACCGGCGAAACCATATTGGTAGACACGTACGACGATAAGATCCGAGAGAGCTTTCGTCTCGTAAGTAAAAGCAATCAATCCGAACGAAGCGACACGTTCCGCGCATCCGGCATTGGCGAGATCAGCCTTCAAACAGACGAGCCCTACATCGACTCCATCGTGCGGTTCTTTCGCTCACGAGAAAACAGGACCTAGGATATTTACCATGGATTTACGTTCCCCTCCATCACCAGCCCCCACAAGCAAGGGACGCGCCAACCTCCTTTTGATATTAGGTTTGCAGCTCTTGCTTCTCGGACTGGTTGCTTCACTGGTATTCGCTTCGCCCCAAAGCCAAGTGGCCCCAGAGAGCACTGGAAATTTGCGCAAAATCGCAAGTAAACTTCGAGCGGCCGGGGCTATCGATGAAGCAGCCGCCCTTTACACCCAGGTATTAAACTCCTCGCCCGCTGAGACTAATCGCACACAGATAGCCTACAGCCTGGCCGAGCTTTATATCGAGTCAGCTCAATTCGAAAAAGCGCTCCGGTGGCTTTATGAGGCAGAGATCTCGCCCAGCCCCGACCTGAAATCAGAAGTTGCAGCCAAAATTGTATACTGCCTAGAACGCCTGGGGCGAGTTCACGCCGCCAAAGCAGCTTTGAACGCAAGCACCCAGATCACCTCGCAAGCACCCGTCAACCGTTCCGCTGATGACGTGGTAGTTGCAAAAATAGGAAACCAGGAAATTTATTATTCAGAGCTACAACGAGCCCTCGACGATTTGCCGCCAGAATTATCGAAG
>CAXGXL010000029.1:0-14870 GCA_964013555.1 uncultured bacterium | reverse complement strand
CGACTCCACGTAGGTAGGCTACCGTGGGGGTGGGACTCTTGTAATTAGTCTCTAATGTTTGAGGTTGTGAAGCTATGTGTGGCGCGGGCGTGGTGACGTTTCGAATGGTGCCAAAGCGCGAAAGAAGAGACAACCCGAGCTTGGTTCTGTCGATAATTCTGATGTTCCGTTATTTGTCACCCACTTGAGCCTAATTATGAAAAATATGATTTTACCCGCAAAGCCAGGATTCCAGTCGCCTTTAAACTCATCGAAAAATTCATTCGAGGTTTCAGCAACAAAATCGAAAAAAACCAATCGAGAAAATGTGCCTGGCCGCCCCGCCCGCAAAAGAAAAACCGGCCCGAGGCCGAATTCTAGCCGATTGTCTTGGTTCAAGATTCTTGTGGCTGGACTAGCGCTGAGCGCAAAAGCCATCGCGTCTGAATTTCCTATTCACAAGCCCGTTCATCCCGATATCATGCCGACCGGGAGCGGCGGAGTATCGCCCTTTCAACATGGGTGCGAATCCGTGGATTCGCAGCTAGAGTGTCAGTCCCTGCCAGCGGCTGTCAAAGTGTCGGTTAATGCTTGCGCAACCCCGGCTTTCAGTCGTCATGATCCACCCACATTTGAAAATTTTCAATTGGATATTAGGATGCCGAAGGGGCGTTTTGAATACAAGTCGCCACCATGGACAACTAGTGTACCCAATCCGGTTTCTCTTGCGTCGAGTTCTCTGGAGACAATCGATTTCGTGAAGATGCTTCAAGAGTGCGGTGATTTAACAACTTCGGCTCGGCAGAAACGAATGTGCGTATTTGAACCGATATCTGAGGCAGGCGTTCACGGGTCCAAGAAAATGAAACGGACCACACCGCCAATCTCTAGTCTGGCGGCAGTCAAGATGAGCTATGGGATGACGGCGCTCAATCGGGAGAGGGCGGCATACCATGTTTTGCATTCTTTGGGGATCGACCAACCGGCTGTAGCAGGTCCTGGGGATGAAAGCCAATGCGCTCCCAGCCAGTCTCTGTGGAGTTTTATTTTTTCAATGCCGAGAAAATGCTCTGTGTTTTCAGAGTGGAAAAGTGGAGTGGAGCAAGTATACCATTTAGAAGCAGAGAGCGATGGATTATGGCGTTCATTGCTTAGTGAACCAAGTTTTTTAGGGGGGAAAAAAGAAAAAGCGGATTTTAAAAATCGTTTGGCCGAAAATACTTTGGCGGGAGGCTACTGGCAAAAGGCCATTGATACCCTACATACAGGGCTTCTGGTGGATGCGTTGGGTATGAATCCAGACCGGCATACAGGGAATATCGTGGCGACAAAGGATGGAAGTGAGGTCTACCTCATCGATAACGATAATATGTTTAGCGGTATTTATCATGGTGCACTGGCAGGGATGATTCGCAACGCTCCATTAAGAACAATTGGGATCAGCGATTCAGTCATTCAAAAGATTCTGAATTGGGATTCAAGCGCTCACACCGAGGTTCTTCAAGAGTTAGGGATCCAAAAAGTCACCGTCGACGCCTTCATCAATAGAATGCGAACTTTGCAGGGCTTCTTAGCCCACAATAATGGTCGCGAGATCACACTGAGCCATATCGACCAACTCTTTGGCGTTTGAGGCCCCTCAATAGAATTGGGGTAATCTTAGGCGCGGCGGTATTACCCGTACTCTGGGAGCAACCGCCACACCCATAAATGGCTAATTGTTCAATTTCACAGAGGTTTTATTTCAGGTAAACGCGCGGCTTATTGTTCGTTGCGGATTCCATCAAGTGGCCGGAAATAATCTGTTCTACCGCGCTGAAGCCGCCAAGTTTGAACTCTGACGCACGGTGTTAGGGCGTCAGTCGAAGAAATTTTCAAATGGGCACTAGCGCTTGGTCCGCCTCCGTGATTGGATGCTCCCCTCGCCATCTCCATAGCTTTCCCTGCCCGGTTAGCCAAGGTTTAAGTGACGCGCCGGGAGACAATTGGGATGCTTTTCACTTCGCTCTTTCGTTCAATTCTCAAAAAGCAATCTTGGGGGCTGGCTTTGTGCATGGCCTGGGTGTGCATGGGCTGCGTGCCCGAGCTTGCTTCTACCACCGTTGAAGCTCAATGCGGCAATCAAGTTGTCGAGATTTCTGAAACCTGTGACGGAGACTGCCCCACGGTTTGCAACGATGCTAATGCGTGCACCGTTGATTTATTGCTAGGCTCGGCGTTAGATTGCTCGGCCCGTTGCTCTCATACTCCGATTGCGGAGTGCGCCGACGGTGATGGCTGTTGCGCTTCGGGGTGCACCAGGGCTACGGACAGTGACTGCACGGCGGTGGGAGAATGCGAAGCGGGGGCTCAAGAAAACCAGCCTTGTGGTTTTAACGGTAATGGCAGCCGAAGTCGCACCTGTTCTGATGGAGAGTGGGGTGCTTGGGGAGAGTGTGTGGATCTGGACGTGTGCACCAACGAAACGAGTGAGAGCCGGGCCTGCGGGCTCAACGCAAACGGCAGCCAGGTTCGAATCTGTGCAAGCGGCGAATGGAGTGCTTGGAGCTCGTGTGAGGACCCCGATATTTGCACAAATGGCGAAATCGAAGAGCAGTCCTGCAACGACAACAGCGGCCGGCAGACCCGTCTTTGCGCCAACGGTCAATTTGGCCAGTGGTCCGCGTGCGATGAGCTAGCGGGGTGCACGAATCCGCGAGCCCTAAATTTCGAGCCTGCGGCAACCGTTGACGATGGAAGCTGCCAAACCGTGAGCAGTTCACCTTTTTTTCTTGAGTACGCCAAGCCACTGTATAAGCCTGGGCAATTTCCCCCGTCCCCGTGCAGCGATATTGCAACCCATCACGGTTGCGTCAGTACCCACGGATGCAATTGGATGCGCACCATTAAGAACGAAGGGGTCTGTCGAGCCGATCCAGTGCACCGCTGCCTGACGTCGGGAGAGTGCATTTGCGATGCGCACAACTTTCATGGGGAGAGCACCTACGACAATGATTTAGAAGTTTTCTTACCCCTTAGTGTGACGTGGTCTAATTTGGCGCCTCGAACGTCGACTAGGGGATCTAACCCCACCAATCAATTTCCAACCCGCATCACTATGGACGAGATTCGAAACGAATCCCTTGGAAATTTCACAAGCCGCACTGATTTTAGCAATAAGACCCTTTCTATTTCGGCGGCGACGGATGGTGATGTGGAACGCATCGCGGAATCCGAGGGTCTGACGTTGGCATTCAAATTCATGCACGTTTGGGACATGGACCCTCCCGTGATCAACGGAACACTTTTTGAGGGACTCGGCATTAGGGTCCAGGTGAGCAACGACTCGCTCTCTTTGGTGGTGGACGGCGTGACCCACAATATAACTGGCGAAACGGCGTTTGCGTGGACCGTGAAGAATTATCAGTGCAACCAATTTACATTGGTTTTGTCTGAGAGCGAGGATGCCAAGGTATTTTTAGGTACCACCGAAACAATCGTTCCAGGGTTACGAATGAGCACCGTAGCCGAAAGCTTTGAGGCTAGCGCGACGCCTTTGGACATGATGCGCATCGGCGCTGCCAACGCCAAGATTTGGGACTTTCGGCTGTATGGCAACGGCCGCAAATTGACGATGCCGGAAATAAACGAAATGGGCAAGCGCTGTGGCAAGGGGGGGGACTACGCTATTCCGGGGGGGTATCCTGACTCGAACCGGCGTTACTCATGGGGTATGGGTGGCTACGATATTGTCCTCAATCACAGGACACAAAGTTTTGCCAGTGGGGTTTACGTCACCATGTGGATTCCTGAAACCGATGTGTTTCCACCGGTAGATGCCACCTCTCTGGACAATCTCCGCCGGATGGTGGGGTTTTGGGACCGATGGCACGAGCAGATGCTCTTTGAAATGGATATGATTCCGTACGTGGATAATAGAAGCCTGCCCCCTGAAAATTCGAAGAATACCTACCGCAATTACAGCCAAGAAGATAACCTTTGCCCGGATCCTGTAACATGCGGTGAGCGCCGCAATTACAACAACCCTTGCCGGTACGTGACGGACTTTTTTCAAGGCTTCAATTGGCTGCCCGAGGATTTCCCGGGTGAGCCGACTTCAGCAGATCATCGAAAAATCGCGAAATCGGGAGGGTGGACCCGGTGGGATTCCTACGATGTTGATCTCTACTCCAATTGGCAAAGGCCGGTGCATGAGCATGGCCATACGGTTCATTTCAGTTTAATGCGGACCTACAACAAAGTGCATCATTATATTCGCGGCATTTCCGGAGAATCGTTTGCGGAAATCATGGCTTATTATTTACTCGCTGGGGGCAAGTCGTGGATGAACTCCGGCTTGACCTATTTTCCGATGGTACCCTTGGCGATGGAGGGGAGTTGGGATTCGCAAAATGAGAGGCATATGTTGAAATACCCGCAGCCTCACCACGGCCGCAATATCGATGACCTCGCTTTGGGGGCACGTTTTTATGGGCTCAACGTGTGGTGGACGTTTGTAAGTCATTACGCCGCCAAGCCTTACCTTATTGGGAGACTCTCTGCAGACACCGATGAAACGCCGGGGAGCATCTTACAAAAAATGCGCTTTTATATGGCTCAAGAAAAAGAGGATATGGGGGACCTCTTTGGGAACTACGTGGCTCACACCGCGACGTGGGATTGGCCCGAGCTGGGGCATCACTATCACGCCCAAGAGCAAGAACCCTTTGATTCCATGGCCAAGTGGTGTACGGCCAATAGTGGTCCGGACTGCACCATCGACGGTTTAAAGGTGCAGATCGATCTCGATGCTCAGAACGGCACCAGCGGGGTATGGGTGGACAGTCCTCCTTTGACGAATCCCGGTAGTTTTGCCTACAACGCTATTCGAATCGCCTCGGTTCCCGGTGGCTCCCGTTATGAGATCGGACTCGAGTTTGAAGTGCCGGCTTACCTTTATGCCGATAGCAATTATTCTATTGGCTTGAATCGAATTTGCCGAGAGGATCCGCGTTTCTTTTCTTCTCGCATCGTAGTGGTGGATTCGGGAAGCGAAGGCCAAGAAGTGCGAGAGAACCGTCCTACATACTACAAGATTCCGGGGCGCAAGGTGGATGGCGTGGTTATTGAGACTCCCCAGGGACGTGAGTCAACCATCTATCTTTTGGCGGTTCCAACTCCGCCGGTTGAAATCGATGATGTTCCACCCTTTGTTTATGGTTACAGCCCCGTTTGGGCTTATAAGTACAAAGTTACTCCCCTCGATGCAGTTTCGGAGGGTTCGGTAGTGATGCCGCCGATTGTCCTAGAGGGGCAGGAAATGCTGCCGCTGGATTCTCAGAGTGGAAATGGGTTTACCTACGACTGTTTTTACGACCCCGAAGCGCAAGTGCAGCAATCTGAACTTGATGCTTGCTTGAATTATTGCATTGATTCCGGTTTTCAAAACAGCGGCGTGGATACCTCTTGCAACCAGCAATTATCGTGTCGCAATGCTTGTTATCTAAAATTTGGTGGCTCAACTACAGCCGAATGTGAATCCTATTGCGATAGGGCCAATAACTCGGGTTGTTTTTTAACGGTAGACGGCCGGGAATATGCGATGTGTGGTCCTTGCTTGGGAGACACCAGCCAAGGACTTCCCGTCGAGTGTGTGTTGGGCTGTAATTTTGTTGGGGAGGATTAGTGCCCATACATTTTAGCTTTCTTGTGAGCGGGAGCGCGGCGGGAAAACCCACAAGGTGTTTTCTGCGGACAAAGCTCGTTGTCTAAGCATCGTCATGAGTAACGAATCAGCGTACAAGTGCAGGCGGTCAGGCCTAATGCTCCAACGAAGTTGATATTACCTTGGGGGAGAGTAGGTCTCCATAGCTATTGGGTTGATAGTGAAGGCGATTATGCGGCCCTTTCTGTAGGGTCCTCGTTCCCTAAAGTAGGGCTTAAGATGTTCAATATCTTTTCCCAAACTGCTGGCTTCAATACAAAACCTAAATGAGACGAATCGTGAATACACACCGCCTCGGCCCCGTGGGCCACTGCACTTTGGGGCGGCAGTAGGATTAAATCTTTAGGCGTCCAAAAGCACACCAGTCTTGGCATAGACGTATCGGAACCCCATGGGAGTTGACAATTCAACTCTTGAAGCAAATCGGAGCTGGGTCGCAATTCCTTAATTTTCAGCGTATCTATGTAACGGGCTAGCTGCGTTCCCTTGTGGGGTGTGGCAAGGGTGATAACGGTATGGATGTGCTTGGCGAAGCTCGGATCTTGGAGCGCCAGTCGAGTAACAATCCCTCCCATGCTATGGGCCACGATATCGATTCCCTTTTCTGGAGGTAAGTGGTTTTCTTCGACAAAGCGCGCAATGCTTTCTCGCAGGTGATTGGCCATGATGGGAATAGAGGTTGAACTGGGGAAGCCAACGGAGATGGTTTGTGTGCGGCCCATCCACCCAAAGTATTTTTGCATAGGAATGAAATTGCCTCGATGGCCGGCTAGCCCGTGAACAAAAACCACGAGGCGGTGTCCATCGTCTGCAATGGGGCCAGTCGGGGTTTGGCCCGCTGCCAGTAATGTAAGACCCAAAAGAGGGGCTTCCCGAAGGTGGGTACGAAAGGCGGGATCGATAGCGTGATATTGATTGTGAAGCCATGTTCCCACAGTAGCGCTTGCTTTAATTATGGCCTGGGTGAGGTTTCTCCAAAAGGACGGTGGTGAATGATTGGGGTGCTGTGCAGTCATTATGAAATGTTTTGGCTTTGGGGAAGGCAGGGAAGGCAACGCACTTTGGGGTGAGAACTCGATACCGGCAGAGCGATGGCCGCTTTCGCTCCTAGGGGCAAAATGGCGTTGCACTCACTGCAGATGGCGTTGAGGTTGAGAATGACTTCTTGCCAGCCCACGATGGGGGCCGTGTCTTCGAACGGTGTGGCGTGGGGGGAGGTTAGATTCTTGGCAGAACCTGCAATTCGGGCACTGTCGGCGACGACGGTTTCGACCAGATCCACCGTATTGAGCAGGGCATTTCGTACCAAATTGGAGACAGATATTCCCAATTGGGCCGCTTTGGATTTGAGGTCTTTTTCAAGCTCTGCGGAAACTCGGGTGTGCAGGACTTTTTCTTTTTTGTCAGAGGCGTCGTCACTCATAAGGGAAATATCTCCGTGTGATACGTATGTGTTACATTATGTGATACAATGTGATACGCCGTCAAGTGTTTTCCGGCGGTGCGTAAAATCTCAGTAAGAGTGCTTGTTTAAGGGGCAAGAGTGTTGCGTAGGAAAAAACAACGGAATCAATTAGACTAGTTCTGGACATCGGGATGAAGGAGAGACGGAGGGGCTAATGAGGAGCGGCAAAACCTTTGAAACGAAGCCATATCGATACCGAAGAAAGTTATGGGTCGGTGTTGGGTTCGCACTGCTTTTACAGATGTCCTCTGGGCTAGCAGGCGCTTCAAGTCGTAAGTCCGACGTTATTTTTAAACGCAGCACCCTGATCGTGCCGGAAGTAATCTCAAAAACAAAGGTGCAAGTGTGGCGGTTTCTGACATTGGGCAGGCCGGACTCCTTTAAATCAACAATGGCAGAGAGAAAATACAGAAAAGTCTATTCGGATTGGAAGGCTCGGCGTACCCCTCTTATTTCTGCGCTCACGAGCGTTGTGGAGGCACATGCTGGTTCTCATACGGATGGAAGGTCTTCTCTTTTTGTCTCTGTGGCGTTGAATAATATTAGTTTGATGCTGCAAGGTGACGATGAGAAGGGTGGCGCGCTCGATGTAATAAGGAAGACAAGCCATCTGTGTCGGTTTAACGTTTGTGTGGATATGCTTGTCCCAGTTGGAAGTGAGGTGTCTCGTAACGAGACTGAACTTCTCGTGCTCTTGCCCCCAGGAGTTTCTTTATCCGATCCGCAATTTGATATGAAATGCGAACCCAATCCCTATAAGGGGTGGACTTATGCGGCCATGAAAGAGGTGGCTCGGAGAACCGCCACTAGTCCGGCATCTGACGTTTTTGGCTATGCTCTTAGTGTTGAGCCGCCGGTGCTTGTCGTTCGTCGGGTAGAGAGAGGGCCAAGGGAAAAAGCGGCCAAGGCCTCCCATAAGGGAGTTGCGGGGGCAAGTGCTTGGCTCAATGGGACAGGTGGGGCAACTGAAGAGGATTTCAATAAATTACCACCGAAGATTCAAAGATTGCTGCAAGAGAAAGTAACGGCAAATTTACGGAGAGCCGGTGTCACAAGGATTGACCGAAGCACCTTGTTGCAAGGTGTGTTGACTATGATGAACGAGTCCCGGGTGGCTGTGCTCAAAGCAGCTGGTGTTTTGTGACAAATGAAAGCCGTTAGAGAATGTAACTGCTTTAACCGTCAATTCATTGACCGATACCCACTCCCAAATTGGATTCCGCTTTTTGAACCGAGGTAAAAGTTTGGATCACCCGCCTTTTTGACTTGGAGTTCAAACCAAAAACCCTCTTGAACTATTTTTATCCGTTGGTTCGTAAATAATTTTGAAACTGCATACCTTTTCATGGTTTTGAGTCAGGATTTGGATTTTAGAGGGCCGCAGTCGCACGACCCCGCTGCCTTTGAATCTGGATCGGGTTCAGGTTGTTTTTAAAGGAGAAATACCAGAGCGGAATACCGCAAAAGTTTTCCGAGGGTGATAAAGAGAATACTCCAAAATGCATGCACTCTTAAGTAGCCAGCAGCTAAGCAGAGGGGATCACCAATGATAGGAAGCCAGGAGAAGAGAAGACTGAAGGCTCCGTAGTGTCGCAGGGTCTCTAGAGATTTTTGCAGATCTTCCCGCTCAAAATACCGGAGGCGGATGCCTTTGGCGGCGATAATGCCGATGATGTAATTGGTGATTCCACCCAGGGAGTTGCCGAGAGTTGCTATAAGCACAAGGATCAATGGGGAGTGGGCAGAGGTGTGCACCAAATAAATGAGATTGGCTTCAGAGGCCCCTGGCAGGAGGGTTGCCGACATAAAGGAACTAGCAAAAAGCACCCAAAGTTCCGATTCCATTAGCTCTCGCTCCTTTTGGTCAACAAGCAAAAAAAAACAACCCCATTCGCGCAGGCTCGGTGAGGACCGGGGACCGAGGGCCGAGGACCGATGGGGACCGATTCAGCAGGAACTAGTAGCAGTCCTTTTCTGGCTTGAAAACTAAGTAATTTTTGGTTCCGGACGTAGTTTCTGCTTCATTCGGCCTCGTGCTTCAAACTCAAATTTTGACGCCTAGCACCTTAGCCCATGATATTTCCCCACTAGACTTGCCTTGCGCCACCGCATGACCAAGGCTCCCTACGACACCACGTCCTGGGGAATTAGCGACACCCTTGTGCTGTTCGTAGGCTTCGATCGCCAATGTTATTGGCGATGTCGCAACCCACACTGTCAGTGCAATAGTTCCGCCAATAAGAGCAGGTACGGCGCAAACGGTGGTCCACAGTCCGTCCTTGTAAGGCTTGTCTTGTTGTAAATTGAAAACTCGGTCAAGAGCCTTATTGAGGGTTCCAGCTATTGCTCCCACGAACAACATAGGAATCCATACAAAGCTAAGGCCGTACACTCCACCAGCAAGCCAGCCAGACATCGTCGCCATTGTGTGACAGAACTTTTCGCGACAGGTTTCACAAGCAGAGCGTGGACTTTTATTTTCGTCTTCCCGAACCTGCGCGGCTGCGGTGCCTTGCTTTGTGCGGCAATTCGTTGAGGCCACTTTTTCGACATCAACCTTCGGTAGAGCGCAAGGCTGCCCAGTTCCTGCAAGCGCTTCCCTGTCTTTTGGGCCATTATTTGAAAAACACTGATTTACCGCAATGGGATACGAAATCGCCGAATTAGCTGCATTGGAAGAAACCTGCATGCACTGCTTCTCTTTCATCTCAAGATACCAGGGGCTTCTACTAGTTATCGCTTAGTATCAGGGGGCGATGCTACAAAGATTAGAAAAGCTGCCAAAGGAGGAAATGTTCGAAGTGCCGACTACAATCCAGTTGGGCCATCTATTGCCGAAAAGGCCATGGTTTACCCTGTCTCACATGTCTCGCGCCCAGCGGCCTATGAATACGAACCTACTGAACTCCGAAATGAAGTGGGTTTAGAGAATATTCTCCAAAGAAAAACTAATTTTTTTTTTGCGTTATCTTTCTTTTTGTTTCCTGAAGCCACTAACGAGTTTCCTAACAAGTTTGTACTTTTGGAGTCGTTCAGCGAGGTGGATAACAAATTGGGAGTGAGTCGAATGCGTTATATTGGTCATAGTATCCGAATCGATATGTTGCGCGAGAAAATGAAGAAAAAGTTCATTTTCGGATTTGCCCGGCTTGTAATGACCGCTGTGCCCATTAAAAAAACTAATTTGCCCCGCGGAATCCAACTCAATAATACCAGCCGCTTGCAAGGGCCTGCCTTGAAAAAAAGAACTGTGCTGAAACTGCCCCCTTACCTTTTTTCCAATACATAGCTGAAACCGCGGTTTTGCTTTATTGGAGTCATCAATCGCCAAACCAAAAATATATCTTCCTTGGGCCAAATGAGTTCCGTTAGCGTCCAGAAGTCTGCCCTTTGTGGTAACACTCACTTCTTTTTGGTAGCGGCTGCGGTTATCCAGGTATTCGACGCTGCTCTTTAGTATCTTCGCCTGGTCTTCGTCGCTTAGTTTCTTGAACCGTTTCTCCATCCAGGCTTCAAAATTGTCTGTCGCACAGTTGTCTTTTTGCCATTCATCAAAATACGGGCGCATCTTATTTAAATAGATATGTCTGATTTCTCCATCGAGATTCAGCCCGAGAAACTCACACCAATAGTTCTCGGTTAGTGGCTTGGCATGGTAGGTCTTGACTCGCCCTTGGTGGGTGGAACGCACCTTGTATCGCAACCCTCTCCCTAGCGATGAGGCTTTCTTGCAACACGCCTTCCAGCGTTTGACTACCTGGGCTCTTTTTTCTCGTAAATGAACCACTTTCGTTGGTTGGTTGAGCTTTCTTGCTATTTCTATCTTTTCTTGAAGATTAAGAGTAGTAGAGTACGTTCTGCGAGTGAATCTAGAAAAGATATTTTTGAACCAAAAGAAGAGTCTTTTTAACTTGGGATAGTCGCCCAAGCTTTTGATTGCAACAGAGGTGCCGCTAATTTGGGTTGTTATTTTTTTATAGCACTCCATGTTGCTTACGTTGTCGTGCACTTCATAGACGAGCTTTAACGACTCGGATTTCGGTACCCCCTTCGAAGGGACCGAAATCGACTTCTTATGAAGGGGGGGCACCCCATTTGATTGGCCCTCGGTCGTGGGAATACCCGACCGAGTTCGGGAGGGGCGCTCCCGCAGCGTGACAATTTCCAATGTCGGCCGTATTGGAGAAGCTACATTTCGCCGTATCATGACCGGAGATCCTGTCCGTGTCGTTAAGTTATAAAGGCGGCCAGGACTCTTTATCGGAGGATATTCAAGTAATGTGCTTGATTCTGCACCCATTTTTCAAGAAAAACACATCGGACTTCCAATAATTGCTGAAAAGTAAAGTGCGGTTCCCCGGAGCTGGGTGGCGAGGAAATTGAAGCGGTAAAAGCCCCCAGAATTGTTTCGCTTAATGGGGCTTCGAGGGAGGTTGAGACCTCACTTTTCCAGGTTTTGAGCAATGTTTTGCTAAATAGCGGGCCGGGGGCGTTTTATACGGGATTGACGCTATTTCCCCCTAAATCCAATGAGCTGCCTAAGGTACCCAATAATGTTTGTTGAAGTCGCCTTGCGATCGTAGGGGCCTCTCAGTGGGAATGATACTCGGGCATGGGGCCCGAAAAGGGCAGGAGCTAAGAACTCGAACCCAAAGATCCACCATGACTCGCCTGATGAGAGCCCGGAGGGGAGGGCGGAATTTACCAGACCTTGCAGGGGTCGAAAAACAAAGCTCTTTCTTCTCTCCGGGTGGAAGACCGTTTGGGCGATTGCCAATGGGACCCCCATCGAATGGCGCTAATAGTGTCCAAAAATTTCTTTCGTTTCATCGCCGAAGTGGTTATCAACCTAAAAAGCCAATCGGACACTTAGTACCCAGGAAAGGAACCCAAGATGTCAGTACTTGTCTCAGCAACCGTTCAAATGAAAAATCCTGAAAAGTTTAAGGAATATGTATCTAAGGTACCCGAGACAATGGCCACTCACGGTGGCAAGATGGTGGCTCGCGGCAAGTTGAACAAACCGCTCGCAGGGGAATATAGTCATCAGATTGAAGCGCTCTTTGAGTTTCCTACCCATGAGGCTGCCCAAGCTTGGTACGACTCAGACGCCTATCAAGGGCTTATAGCCCTGCGCGATGAAGCAGCTAATGTGAATATCGCCATCCTGGAGCCCTTCTAACACTCCCCTAAAATATCCAATTGTTTCTTACTTGAGATCTTTGCTTTTGGGTGGGGGTTACCATTTTTCCGCGCTCCAATAATTCCAGAAGAGTCTTACGATTTAGCTGCAAATGGTAATCGTCCAACGAATCGTAGTTCCAGTGTTCGCCGCTCTTTTTATCAAACTCTTTTAGCCAATCGCTAAAAGCTCCAGTTCGGCGCGCTTTCTTCCCTTTTGAGTACGTTTGAGTTGCAAAGAAGTTCCATCGTTCAAATTCGCACAAAGAAAAATTCCACGGTTTGTCTCTCGCCTCCGCAGGGATCTTATCAAGCAAGACGTGAGCATCCCTAAAATAAGGGCAATCGCAAGGACAATTGCATTTGGGATATTTCATCGTTCCTTGCTCGGTTATTCTTAGCGTGTCCGGAAAAAAAGAATAGTACCACCTTTCGCCCTCGTAAATAGTCTCGTTTGCGGTTTTATGACGCCCGGATATCACTTTTCTATATGGTTCTAGGTCGTTTTCACAATCGTTGCCAATGTCAACTTTTGCCAGCTCTAGAGTTTCTTTGCCGCCGGCTTGCTTGGTTATCGCACGAACAGTTGCTCCCATCATGTGCTCGATCATCGTGTTTTTCTGTGCTGCTTGGGCTTTGTCCGGCTTTGCTTTCATAAGCGCCTCCCAATCCCCGATACTAAAGGGAGTCTCTAAGCTCAAATCGCTTAACATGGATGAGAAATAAGCTGGTTGGAAATTTTTTGCAGGCTGTATTCTAAAGTCGCCAACTTTATGCCCAAATAGGAGTCCGCCCTGATCTAGAGCGTCGAAATAATTCTGAATATTTTCTTCCTCCTTAGTGGTGTTGTCCACGACGAAAACACTTGGAGAGAATCTCTCTACATATTTGACGTATTTTTGAAAGTCAGGGTCGTCGAGTTTTGGAGCCGCTTTACCCAAGGACACGTAAGCTCTTTGATATCCTTCCAATAGTTGCTTGTCTTTTTTTGAATCGTAGGATTCAATTCCAAATTCCTTTACTGTGAAAAAGTATTCAGGGGACTTTAGTGAGCGATACGGACATATTCTAACTATATTATGAGCCTTCGTTTCATTTCGTTCGTTCAGTATGGGTTTAAAATCGTATCCGTTGAGGTAGGCATACACTATCGGGTTTTCGCAGCGATTCACTGGAGCCTGCACTTCGGCAACTTTGCATCTACGTTCACATCCCTTGATGCATTGCTCTGGGTCATAGATTGAAACGCTATTAGAATCTGGGTTTGCTGCTTCTTCCAGTGGTCCTGTTATTATCTTTTGCATGCTCCATCCATAAGAAGAGCTGTCAGAAGTGCGAGACATTTCCGGTTTTTCGCCAGGAAAGAACTCTTCAGACATCACTTTCCTTAAGTTTTCAGACAGGTACTGAAATGGGCTATGGGCTGTGGGCCACCAAGGCGCTTTACTGTCTTTAGTGCATGCGTCACGGCATTTGCTTGATTCAATTTTTTCGCGTAATTTGCACCCCCGGGCGCATGAACCAAAGAGCCTTTTGGCATATTCTGCAGGGGCTGGATCTCTAATATTTGTACAGTGTTTTCGAAAGCACTGCATCCAATTGGGATCACAGACTTTAATTCCGCCGATAGTTTCTTTGATTCTAGGTGCGACCTCTTTTACAGGAGCTGATGTGCGGTCGGCTACCGAGGTAATCGGGGCGACACGACCACTTCTTTTAGTCCGCTTTGCGCTGCCTTTTTTGTGCTTTGCTTTGCGGGCTTTTGTCTGCGCTCCACTCTTGAGTTGTATTTCACCCGCCTTGCCATAGGAGAGAAGAACCTTTTCCAGCAAAATTTGCTTAGGTGCTTGATATTCGAAAAAGCTTTCGGGTTTTGAACAATCGCTCGGGGTTGATGGGCTTACGCGGGAGGCCGGCCCTACACAGATTTTAGGTATATCAGGTACCGCTCCAAGAGAAGTGTCTTCGACAGGTGGCGTCGGGGCAACTTTACGATTAGTTTTCGGCCGGCTCTTTGACTTTCGTACATGGCCCATTGAAAAGGCTTGGGGAGTCAAATCTTTTAGGGCTAGAGCGCCAACTTTGGTCTCTCCACACAAGGTTTTAGGGTCCGAGTCGATCAAGAAAAAAGTTGCCCGCAAATGGTTTTCATCCATCGAACGATATAGCCCTGAGTTCGTTGTGTGAACGTTCAATCCTTTGCAGTCTTTCATTGGGTTTGCCGAGCACGTAAATGCATTTCGACTTAGATCGATGCACCAAGAACACGGTGTCAAATTTCCGAATCCCCCTTTTGCTCCTACGCACTGGCTGCACTCATACTTGGTCTCGCATATTGCGAAGGCCAGCTCAGGAGCGAAACAAGAAGCAAAGACAAAAGAAATAGCAAAGAAACGAGAACGCAATACAACGGGTAGAACTCTCATAGTTCCAGGATAGGTGGGTTTCTAGGTTCATGTCTACTGAAAGAATACACCGAAAGATGTCTCTTTTAGAATGGTACATAAAGAGGTTACAGGTTACATGTAGTTGTAACTTGAT
>CAXGXL010000028.1:0-15026 GCA_964013555.1 uncultured bacterium | reverse complement strand
AATATCTGCATGAGTCAAATTGCCAGCCACCCCTACACCGCTAACATCAATTATTCGCAACTCTGCATTGAGAGACTCCCTTTCAATAAGCGCGTCTAATGCTTTTGCCAACTTACGAACTCGGTCGGTGCGACTGGCCGCGGCCGCCTCCCTAATCAATGTATTGGCCTTTTTATCAAGCCCTTTGATCGACTCAATCAAGCCACGAGATGCTTTTTGTCTATCTAAACAAGCTAGACCGAAAACAGTGTCGTCAGAGTCGGTCCAAGTCTCTTTCAGCTCAACCCCTGTGAAGACTCTCTCGGTGGCAATCTCAGTTAAAGTCTCTGACGTTTGTACATCTAAAGCCTGAGCCCCAGTTTTCATGTACGCGCCCATAAAATCAGAACTTGTTTGCTTGACGTGTGCAACGAAAATCTTGGCGAGTGCCCCATAGGCGCCATTTTGAGCAGCAGACCGATTGCCCCCAAAACCAACGCCACACAAATATCTATTGTATGGAAAACGGTCGTCATAGCCATCAACCCAACCGGGCTTACCACCACTGTACTCTGGTGGGGCTTCTCCGGAGGCTCGTGGCTCCGACGAAGTGGCCGAGTCAGCCACGGCTGCAGCCTTCGCCCGAATCGGCGCCTCTTTCAGGCTATCAATCGCCTGAGTCGCAAAGAGAGAATTAAGTGTTTCATCGGTGGGGTGACTCTTAACAATTCCCAGCTGCTCAGCCTTTCGAACCGCCGCAGCCACAACCTCCAAATCAAGAGCCGCGAGCGAATACATCGCCCCACTCGAATCAATATAGCGATCTAGAATTTCAACGCCTTTTAAGGAGTTCGCGTTAACGGTTTTAATAGCCTGGTCGACTGCTTGTTCACCAGATGAGGCCATGTGGTCCTTCATCAACGAACTCGAAAAGACCTCGAAAATTTTCGCAAGCTCATTTCGAGCCCGGTTGTCCACTGTCGTTCGCAAAAGAGCTGGGTTTCTAATTCCACTCGCCGCACCCACGCCATAAAAAACCTTTCCTCCATCTTCTGATATTGCTGCTGAACCACGGTTAACCCATCCTGGTAGGCCCGAATTTTCATAAGTTGTCTTAAATCGCTCCGGCGCCGCCTCCGAAGCTTTTCCGGCGGAATTTGATGAGGTAGAGGAACTAGCACAGCTGGCTACAAAGATGGTCAAACATACAAGTAGAGTGGGTCGCTTCAAAGAAAACTCCCGCATTTTAGACTCCTTAGCCAGCACCGCATTTCCACATCGAGACGCCAGCAACAACAAAAGAATTCAATTTATTCGATACTTGGCTGCACTTCAAAAATTCCTTGACCAACCCCTTGGTTGTCTGAGCTATCGACCACACGCACCGTAACTGTGTGCGGCCCAGCGCCAAGTGACTTAAAGTCTAGTGTGAAGAGTTCTTTCGCGCCATCAAGAACCCCATCATCTGGCAATATCTGCCGAAATGGCGCACCATTGAGAGAAAAAGCCGCAAAGGTAAGTGGCCCCACCCCATCTTCAGCTAAAAACGAAATTTGGGTCAGAGACTCCGTCACGTCCAGCTTCGATATGGACACCGCTGGCGCAGTATTATCAACCAAAATCGAAAAGCTCTCTTTTTCATCCTCCAATTCCCGACCGATAGGATTTGAAATAGCATCGGAAGCTCGAACTCTAAAACGATAATAGCCATCGGGTAATTGTGAAGCACTCAGCGTATAAAAGGGGTGCTTTAATTCTTTATCCAAGGGAAGCCATCTTTGGCTACCACTTCTTTTTACCTCGAGTTCGTAAGTCAAAACATCATCGTTGGGATCTTCCGCGCTCCAATGCACCGTCAATGCACCCGTTTTTTTCACTCTTCGTGCCTTCGCCGATTTACCCAATCGCGATTTATTTTTCTTCTTCTTATTCGATTTATCTCCCAAGGATATAGTCCTGGGCGTGGTTATATCACGAGGTAAAGGTAAGAGTGCCACTCCCTTCTCCAGTGTAGATACTTGCCGAACGAAAGGAGGTAAGTTCTTTCTCAGGTAGGCGACCCGAACTCGAACAACCGTTGGAGTTGCAGTTGTCGCAGAATTTGCCTGCAACCGTACCCGCAGTTGGGCATAACGCCCATTGCGCGCCTCAGGTGCCTTTCGCGCGTCACGAGCAACCTCCGCAGACCATTTTGACCATGTTGAATCTGGTCTCGCCGACTGCCCTGTGCGCAGAGAAACAAAAGCCGCCGTACCCTCGGGGAACTCTCCCAAAACTTCTACAGCTCCAAATTTGGAGTTAATTCCTAAATCGAACGGCGCCGAAACAAAATGCCCTTCAGAGGCAAAGCCCCCTGTTATGTGAGTAATTCTTCCTCCACTTGAAGCTACAGCTCCAATAGAGCCTCTTGGAAGATCAAGTAAATGGGTAATACGGCGAGAGGGAGATTGATAAAGCAGCGAAATCAACCGGCGATTCGGATCGATGGAATATATGCGCCCACGTGGATCTTCTCTTCCTGTTGCCCCTGTGGAAACCAATACATTTCCCGTAGAATCAACTGTCATCCCAAAAATAACTTCGTCGTTAGAACCAGCCAAAACTTGAGATGTCCCATCCATTGAAACACGGGCAACTTGACTCTGAACCCCGGGACCTTTGCCGTTCTTCGGGCCCGAATTTAGGTTACCCTGCTGAGCAACCAAAGCTGCGGCGCCCGATACACCTGCAACGTAGACATGATCTCCAATAACGCGAATCGCCGTAATCTCCTTTTGGCCCGTGTCATAAAGTGCCCGCAACGATGAAAGATCTTCAGGCCCTCCGTGGTATAGGATACCTGATTGCCCCCCTCCTACAAAAACACCATAAGTTGTGCTGTAGTGAATACTACGAAGATGATTTTGTTCTGTTTCCACCAGAACGTTCCCATTTCCAAATGCATCAATTTGCAACAACTGTCCCGGTCCACCAGTTACACACAAAATAGTATCGTTCGGACCACTAACCATCGCCCAGATGTGTTCAGCCTCCGCCTCATAAAAGAGCTTTACCTCTCCAGCACTTGAGACACGATAAATCTTCGCCGAAGGTCCCGTTGCAATATACAATTCGTCACGGTGAGAGAGCAGACTTGTCACCAAGCTGTCGCTTGATTTATAAATTTCCTTTTGAACACCAGCGCGATCGACCGCGATCACTTTTCCGTCATCCACCTGAGCAACTACGATATTCTCTCCATGCGCAACAGCAGCCGAATAAGAAACCTCAGGCTGGACCAACCGGTCTCGTGTAACAGGAGCCAATATGATTCCACCCTCTTCCGTCAGACCTGTGGTTTCTGGGTTTCCATCTAAGAAAGCGGCAAATCCTTCAATCGAAAAGTGCCGCGTTATTTCTGCATGCGATGAAATTGGTGAAACCAAAATCCCAGTTACCACAAGCATGAGCAACGTAAGATATCTTTTCCCGTGCACGTATGTCATCAAATAGTCCTTTTTGCTTTCTATTAATACCGCAACACTCGAAGAGCAGTTGTTGCTATTCCCGCTATGGTTCCAGGTCTTTCTTTTTTCTCTTCCCAAGCTACTCCGCGCCACCTACGTTGCTTGGTCTCATCCCCGGAGTGCAGTGCCACAACACTAGGAGGTAAAAAAGACAAAACATCGACTTCTGACCGCATACCAACGCCGTTTCTTACCCCCATCAAATAAAGATAGCCCCCAACTCGTCTCTTGGACATGAATTTCACAATCTGCTTGAGAGACTCGGGTCGTGGCTGTCCTCCAATTCCTCCAAAGATTGCGTTTGCGACCGACGCGTCTGTTGCTGCAAAATCAATCGTTTGACCAGCCCAAGAATGAGGCACCGTAATCAAGAAGCGCTCAACACTGGACTCGCCTCCAATTTTATTTAACTTAACAGCAATCTGAACCGCATCTCCTGGAGATGCTTGCGGCCGATCGATAAAAATAGACTCCACCACTTCTTGAATGGGCTCACTCGAGTAAGCCGCTTCAAACTCAACTCGAACATCAGGCGGTGCAGCAAATGGTGTTTGCCAAATCGAAGCAATCGCTCGACCGATTTCAATAGCTGGCCCCAAGCCGAGCCTTGCGTTCCGTTCCCCATTAAAGAGGTTGCGCAATCGAATAGGCTCGGTCCCTTCGATATGAATCGTCGCATTGTATCTAAGTGTCCCACGGTGCCCCACGTCCAATCTTCTTGATAATGAGCTCGCCACCGCCATTGCAACAAAATACGGTGAGCGTCCCAAATCTCGGGCCACCTTGAAGGAAATAGAATCAGTGGCCGCAGGAGTAGTTACCTTACCAACAACAGAAATCATTTTCGGAAATTGTCCAACTTTGCCTACAATTGCCGGCAATCGATCTTGTACCAGCTCGCCAACAATCGGCCCAGCTGTCGACATCTTGAAGGAACGACTCATCGTAGCCATCGTATTGAGAATTGTTGCAGTTCCCATGGGAATCGATGTCGCTCCTATACCCATAAAAGGATGGCCAAAGGCCGTAATCGTCTTATCGGCAACCGTAGTTACGGTGCCCGTAGACACCATCGTGATGTCTCCATGAACCAAGACCCCAGTAATTGGAGAACCTGGTTCGAAGGGGCGTTCAGAGGATACTTCCACCGAATCAGCTCCGCCTGCACCCCCTGCCACAGGTTCGTAACCCATTTTTCTCAACCAAGGACTAAACTCCTTAAACAATTCAGGAGAAATACCGCTAACAGTCAAAGGAAGGGCAATCGGATCCATCCGTTCGTTAGAAGTTCTAAGTGAACCTTGAGGCAAATCACCTTCCGAAAAGCTCTTCCAAGAGATGGGGTCGTCCAAATCACCGGGCAATCGCCAAGGACGCTTTTCATCCGGAAGCTCTGTAACCGCAAGCATATCCTTGATGGGGGTAACGCCGGCTATCGGTTCCTTAGCAAATTTTGCAAAGGCGTAACCCAATGCACCAATCAACTTTCCATCAATGGAACAAGGACTACCGCTCATACCAGAAACCACTCCGGTAAACTCGGGCTTTTTGCCAAGCAACCGAATCATTATCAGGTCCCGGTTCGGTCCCAGATAGTTTTTCATACGCCCTTTCACTACGAAGGAAAAAGGCTCAATGGTGCTCCCTTCAAAGACAGTCAGACATTCGCCTTTTTGACCAGGACGAATATCCTCAGCCGGCATCTGCGGTGGAAGGGAAATCAGGACAATGCTCAATAGTAAATTAGTCACTACAGCAACTTACTAGTATATGGGTCTCTTATTCAATTCTAATAAATGTAAACTAGATCCCGAAAAGCGAAGTCTCGCTTTCTAGTGCCCATGTGCCGGCACTCCTGCGTACAAAATTTCACCATAGCGACGCTTTTCTGACTCCGCTTGAAGCTCGCGAACCGCCTCTCGCACCTCTGCAACCTTATTCGCCAAATCAGCCTGCTCCCAATCTGACGTATCAATAGGGGCCCCCACGGTACATTCGATTAAACCTGGACGAGGCATGGCCACCCCTGCTCCACACGAGTCGATCGCCCCTGCAATACCAATTGGAATAACCGGTAATTCCGCAGCCATTGCTATATGGGCAAAACCTTTCTTAAAAGACCGAATTTTTCCATCCCTAGAGCGGGTCCCCTCTGGAAAAACCATTATAGAATATCCTTCCGGCATGGTCCGCACCCCCTCTCGAATGCTCTTGATCGCGGCAACATTATTCTTACGGTTGACACTGATAGCCCCAGTTTTACAGACCGCAGGTCCAAAAACCGGAACTTTCCGCAGCTCGGCCTTAACCACGTGAAGCACTTTTCGCGGGAGAATATAAGGAACCAAGGCCACGTCGATCAAACTTTGATGATTTAACACAAAAACCGCAGGTCCCTTCAACCGCTCTTCCCCCACCACATTCACGCGCACCCGCACGGCTCCAAAAGCCATAACGCTCCACCTATGGGGAATAAACTCCCAGGACCACCGCCCCAATCCGATTATCATGAAGAAAAGCTGAGCACTCGACCAAAAAACCGTCAAAATCCATGCCCATACAAACCTAAAAAATTGAATGAAATCAGCGAACATGATTGTGTGCAAATATCAGATTGTTCACAAGTTGACTAGTCATCCGAAACAAATGTAAAGGTCGTGTAAATCCCGCACCTACGAGGGACTTCCCAAACCATGGAATAACCATATGGCTCTAACATTATTGATATCATTATTGATTACGAGCAGTCCGCATGTTGTATCAACATCGATAAAGGGCTCTCTTGAGGGAAGTCTTGTCCGAAAGGTGCCCTCCGACGGCCCTGCTTTAGCCGCTCAAATAGCTCGCCTTTTGAAATGGAAAGGGGATATTGTTCGCAACATCCACCGAGGCGACCAAGTAAAGATTGTCTACCTCCCACTGGAAAAACCCGAACTGGTTGCTCTTTGGTACAACGGCCTGCAGATCAAGCTCGAGGCGTTTCGCGTAGAAGACCCCCAGAACATTCCTCGATTTTACGACGCTGATGGAAATCTGATCGAACCCAAAATGCTAAACAACCCAGTTCCCAAATACGTTCAAATCACCGAAGCGGTGCAATGGGGACGTGGTAAACGCAAACACCACGGACTAGACCTCAAAGCACCAACGGGAACTCCGATTATTTTACCATTTAAGGGAACCGTTCAGCGAGTGAATTGGTTGCGGCGAATCAACGGAAACTGTGTGGAGGTCCGATACGCCGATGGCAAAACCGCCCGATTTCTCCATCTGCATAAAGTTTCAAAGAAGCTTCGCCCCGGCAAGCGATTTCCCGCCGGAACTCCTATCGGCACGGTGGGATCCACCGGCCGCTCTGGTGCTCCCCACCTCCATTACGAAATCCGAAATTCTGCCGGAAAAGTCGTTGATCCCCTAGCTTACCACGGAACGAAACAAGACCGAGTTGCGCCACACCGAAAGAGTCGTTTTCGAAACGTTCGCAATCAATACAGAAATTTGATGCAATGGCGACCCAGCTCGTCTGCCCATGACCCCACATAGAGACAGTCTCTTTTGGAGAAGATGTGTAGCGAATCTACCACGATACTGCTTTTTTCCACTCGAGCAGACGCCCACTCTCCCCCCGGTAAATATTTGATATAAAAGAGGAAGAGTTCGTTTTGAGGATAATGTTCCCCCACTTTTTATTCCACCGAGTAAATTGATGTTCCCATATTTCTGCCCCGTAGCGACACACCGGAAGAACCTATCACAAAAGAGGATTCCATGTCTTGTCTACGCTTTGCCTACGCCTTTAAGCGACTCTCAATCGTCACTATCATAAGCCTGTTCGTTCCCCTCAATGGCTCCGGCCAGTCTCTCCTCCCCAAAAAACCACTCTCTTCTCACGATATTCGGGTCTACACGAACCCAGGCGCGCTCCCGGAGTTGAAAGTCAAACATCACACCGACACTATCCACTTTCCATTGCGGCATACTAAAGCGGAAGTTGATATTTCAGGTTCGATCGCAAAAGTTGAACTAACTCAGACCTACCAAAACCCTTTTTCAGCGGCCCTTGAAGCTATTTACGTTTTTCCCTTGCCTGAAAACAGCGCAGTCAGTGGCATGAAAATTAGAATCGGCGACCGGGTCATCGAGGCAAAAATTCAAGAGCGCCAAGAAGCGAAGCGCACCTACGAGCATGCCAAACAAGCAGGGCAAACCGCAGCACTGCTAGAGCAAGAACGACCTAATATCTTTACCCAATCCATCGCCAATATCGCTCCTGGAACGGACATCGATGTTGTGATCGAATACCTCCAAGAACTAACCTACGATTCTGGTCAATATGAATTCGTATTCCCAATGGTGGTCGGTCCTCGCTTTTTTCCAGGGAGAACTCTCGAACAAGCCCCTACCAGAACGCACCCCCAAGGCCAATTAGACCTAGAGTCCGGTGCCGCCAGGATATCCCCCCCTATTTTCGGAAAGGGTGACCGAAGCGGAAATGATATTTTGATCAATTTGCGGGTCGCAGGACAGGCTCCCATTCAGTCTTGGAATGTTCCAACCCATGACGTCGACAGAATTTTTCCTGAAAAAAATGGACTTCGTCTAACACTCTCTCCCCATGACCGAATACCCAACCGAGACTTCATTCTTCACTATAAGACCGCAAAGCAAACTCCCTCCCTTTCTCTTTTAACTCACCGAAATTCAAATACAGAAGACGGTTTTTTCAGCTTCACCATCCAACCTCCCGAGTTAGATATCGAACACTTGGTCGGCAGCCGCGAAATCATCTTTGTGGTAGACGTTTCGGGTTCCATGTTTGGAGTGCCGTTGGCAATGAGTCAAGCAGCCATCAAAGAGGCAATCTCAAAACTTCGACCAGTGGATACTTTTAATATCTATTCCTTCGCTGGCCGAACCGGAAGAGCATTCGAACGGCCCAGACCAGCCAATAAAACCAACCTGCAGCGAGGGCTGCGATATATCTCCGAACTACGAGCCGGAGGAGGCACCCAAATGGCGGACGCCGTTCGCGAAGCACTCAGCCCCAACGTGGAAGAAAACAAGCGCAATCGCTATGTATTTTTCTTAACGGACGGTTACGTTGGAAATGAAAAAGAGCTTTTCACGGGTGCTTCGCAATTGGTCACAAGGCTCAACCAAAAGGGACAAAAGGCTAGAGTCTTCAGTTTTGGAGTTGGTTCCAGCGTAAACCGTCACTTACTAGAAGGCCTAAGTAAAGCGGGAAATGGAATCACAGTCTATGCCAGTACCCGAGAAGATCCCAAAATCGCAGTAAACAAGTTTTTTCATTATATTGACCGTCCAATATTGGAGAACATCTCTATTGAGTGGGGGCAACTTGGTATTTTAGCACCTGCAAATCAAGAAGACCTTTTCGCTAGTCGTCCACTCACGCTTCACGGTCGGTACAGTGAAGCAGGACAGGGCCAAATCGTAGTGCACGGCGAGATGGCAGGCCGGAGAGTAAAATTTCCACTCCAAGTGCATCTTCCCGAAGAAGACCAAGGCAACTCATCATTGCGCTCCCTTTGGGCCCGAGAACAAATTGAATCATTGAACCGAAAAACCTGGGCTGCTTCATCTCAAAATCGAACGAAAATCAAACAAGAGATAACCGATATTGGGCTGCAATTTAATTTGGTTACCGCCTATACTAGTCTCGTTGCGGTCGATTCAGAATCTCATATCGCGACAGAAGACTCACGTTCTATATTCCAACCAGTCCATAGCCCTGAAGGAGTCAATGCACTAATGGCTGGCGGCGCTGTACGCGGACTGAGTAGTTCACCCATGATGATGAAATCGGCAAGGTCATCAAGTCGGCAACTCCGGAGCCTTCGCAACCACCCAGCAATCAAATTAATCCAACCATATCAGGTAAAGAACAAGCGTAAATTACACTCGGAGCCAACCGAATACCTGGATTCAAAAACTCAAGAGACCTCAATAGAGACAGAATTAACCGCCCCAAAAACATATCGAAAAGCAACTCTCATAGAGTTCCTAAGGAAAGTTTTCAAGAAGAGCAAATTCACCTGCTCAATGAAGCTAGACGCTCTGAAGGACGCCGTATCCAAGATGGAAATTCACGTATTCTTCTCTGAAACCAAGCAAATCCAAAGGGTTAGAGTGCTACATAAATTGCCGCAATCGTATAAATTGGCTAGAAGCTTGGAGATATGCCTCAATCGTGAGCTAGAAAGCCAAAGGTTCACGGTCCCCTATGGCGGGTCGTCACCCCAGGTGGTCTTTCCTGCCACAATTCTCTTTCCCTAAGTACCTCACTTCCATGCAGCAATAGGCACTTCCAAAAGGCGGCCCCTTGGCTTAGTATGCAGTGGCCAAAAGTAAGACCACTCTAGCTAACATGCTGAAGTGCGTCTCGTTTTCCATTCTGAAATCCAAAACCTAAGTCATTAATTTGACTTAAACTTCGCCCGCATTCTAATCTTCCAAAGGAGGCATCCCCCTGGTTGTCTGGGAGAACTATAGCCGTGGCCAAAGCAATATGAAAAGGAGTTCATTAGCTCTGAAGATCCCTTTCGTGGAGAACATCTCCACGGACCTCGGACTTCGCCTGGTTATTCGAATCTTTGGGCTCTACGGGGTTATGCTAATTGTACTAGTTGGTGCATCTGAAACCCATCGTTCTTACTCTCCCTATCCCGCAACGAGTATGGCTCACCCCACGTCTCCTATCACTGACTCGACAATCAAGATTCCCCAACAAAGAGCACTAACTACCGAGTCCACCTCTCGTAACTCAAAAAAGGGTAGTTCTTTTTCACGAATAACTTCGACCACAAAAGCCAATGCTCCAAAACATGAGGAAAATAAAGCCGAAGCTAAGTGCAAATTACTGGATGAGATCACCAAAGCACAAAAGGCCCTGCAAGTAACCTTTCTCTTTAGCAGACCTATTTCTAACTCTGATAGCCCAATATAAAACAGAATGGAGCCTCACTTGAATCTCTCCCATTATTCCGAATTTCTGTCTCACTTATCCATCTTCAAAGGCCTTACCCCCCCTGAACTGGCCGACATAGCCAGGCTATTAAAATCCATCCAGCTCAAACCTGAAGAATTGCTTTGTGAAGAAGGAGACCCCGGAAATTGCTTCTTTATCGTCGAAACGGGAACGCTCCAGGTTTTACGTTCGACTCAGCAAGGAGACAATCAGGTTATCGCGAAAATTAACGGCCCATCCGTGATTGGAGAAATGGCGCTCTTAGATGGCTCCAAACGCTCTGCTACCGTGCGAGCGTTGAGCGAAGTCAAGCTCTATCGTATTGAATGTAGCGACTTCCAACTATTACGTAGCAACTGGAATGTAGCTGCCTTCAAGGTAATTCGAAATCTGGGACATACGCTCTGCGGACGACTACGGGAAACCAACGAGCGCATCACTCAATTCTTTGAAAATCCGCGAGACTCTCTCGAGACTCTTCAGCAGCGTCAAAAAAATCTATGGGAGCAGAGAATCCAAGAGCGAGGAGAACTTGTATGACACGAGAACCCAAAGTAGAATTTCTCCAACGAGTTCCGCTCTTTCATGGCATTGAACCCGAACTTGTTGAAAATATAGCCAAGATCATGACTCTCACGCGATTCACCGCGGACCAATTCCTCTGCCACAAAGGAACACCCGGCGATGCTTGCTACATCCTAGGTAAGGGGCAGGTCAGAGTCCTTACCCAATCCGAGAATGGCAACCAACTCTGCACCCTTGGACCAGGGCACGTCATAGGCGAACTCGCACTATTAGACGGACGCCCCAGAAGCGCTTCATTACAAGCAAAAGAAGAAGTAACCGCGTTCGTACTAGAGCGGGAGGACTTTTCAAGACTATTGCTTCTTCAAAACAAAGGCTGCATGAGACTCTTAGACAATATCGTCCAAGCCATTGCCATGAGGGTCCGAATCGTCAATGACCAATACATCGAGATGTTTTCCCGCCCCGGAGAAACCATCGAGAAGCTGGTATCTCAAATGCGTTCTCTCCAATCAATCGTTGCGGGGGGCGAACAAGAAACCGGAGATACAGACGATCTCATAAGAAAATTCGGGGATATTGAACAAGGGCTTCCCTCCTCCAACTAGATTCTCTATGAACCTTGGGCATCTTTTCGTTGGAGTACACTATGAATCAACTTTTCCTATTCATCGCCGGTATTAGCGGTTTCCTATCCGTGGCCCTCGGGGCTTTTGGAGCTCACGGACTAAAAGACAAACTCTCTTCAGAAATGATGACTGTTTTCCAAACGGGGGTTCAATATCATCAAGTCCACACAATTGCCCTGCTCGCTATCGCGATTTTCCTGGGAAATTCACCATCTAGCACGGCTACCTACGCGGGATGGTTCTTTACCGCTGGTATCCTGGTATTTTCCGGCAGCCTATACGCTCTAGCGATAACCGAAATAAAAATTCTCGGTGCAATCACCCCTATTGGTGGTCTTGCTTTTCTCGTTGGTTGGGCCCTCTTAGTGAAATTGGGATTCCAGCAAGCATAAGCCGGTGGGGATGATCCTACCTGCCAAAGAGGTCTTTTAGGGCGTTGCGTCCCTACCCCACAATCGGATAATCCGTCTTGCATGGATTACGATATTCCGCATCGCTATATATGCATCGAGGGTCCAATTGGGGTTGGGAAAACAACATTAACCCATCAACTAGCTCAGGACTTAAACGCACAACCATTTCTGGAAGAATTTGAGGACAACCCATTTCTCCAGAGCTTTTACCAAGACCCCAAAAGTGTCGCGTTTCAGACCCAGGTTTATTTCCTGATGGCGCGCTACAAGCAACAAGCGAGTCTGCGCCAACCAGACTTGTTCTCACAGCGAGTAGTCTCCGACTATTTATTCTCGAAAGATAGGATTTTCGCTTACCTCAATCTTCTGCCTGAGGAACTCAAACTCTACGATAAAATCTACGATCTCGTGTGTCAGCAGATCCTCAAACCGGATTTAGTGATTTATTTATCAGCGCAGGTAGATGCCCTGATGGACCGGATTCGCTCCCGCGGAAGACAATACGAGGCAAACGTCGATCCGAGGTACCTTGACGAATTAATGGGACTCTACAATCGCTTCTTCAATCACTATTCCGAAACGCCCATTCTCTTGGTTGATAGCACTGAGCTTAATTTTCAAACGAACCCCCAGCACTACGAACTTTTGCTCCAGAAAATGGCAACTATTTCCCACGGCACCCACTACCTAGACCATCATAGCCTATCGTGAACTTTCAGCTGGAATCGCTCTCATCCCTAGACGGGATTGAATCAAAAGACTGGAATGCGCTGGTTCCGCAATCTAGTCCCTTTTTGAAGTACGAATTTCTCCGCGGGCTGGAAATAACCAAGTGCGTCGGTACAAGGCAGACCGGCTGGTTTCCAAGACACCTCGTGATTAGAAATGCTAGTTCTGGAGCTATAGTGGCGGCGATGCCCTTGTACGAAAAATACGATTCGTACGGAGAGTATATCTTCGATTGGGCCTGGGCCCGAGCGGCACACGAGGCTAACATTCCCTACTACCCCAAATTGGTCTCTGCCATTCCGTTTACGCCGGCGACCTGTACTAAACTATTGATTCACCCAAGCGCCATTAACCATCAAAGGGTCCTCAAGCAAACACTCTTCCAAGGTATTCGCGACACAACAAAAGCCCTTCAGGCCTCTAGTGTCCACATCCTCTTTCACCCGAAAAGCGAATGCGATGATTTTGGCCCCACTGAATTCAAAGAAAGAAAGAGTTTTCAATATCATTGGGTGAAAGAAAATCATTGGCACTCTTTTGACGACTACCTTCAAGATATGCGCTCGCCGGCTCGAAAAATGGTTCGCAGGGAAAGGCGAATAGCTGCCTCCCATAACCTTAGGCTCCGGGCTCTAAGAGGAGCAGAATTAACCGATGCGCATTGGAAAGCACTCTGGGAATTCTACCAGCGAACAGCTTATTATAAAGGAGCCATTAGCTACCTTACGCAATCTTTTTTTAGATTTCTCAAGACCAATCTGCAAGAGTACGTTGTAGCCACCTTTGCTGAAAATGGCTCTGAGCCCATTGCTGGCTCGCTTTTTTTCTGTGATGGACGGAGCCTTTTTGGGCGTTATTGGGGCTCAAAATTGTTTTTAGACTGCATGCATTTTGAGCTCTGCTACTACCAACCTATTCAATGGGCTATACAAAATGGTATCACTCATTTCGAAACCGGTGCACAAGGAGATCACAAACTTAAACGAGGTTTTCTTCCAAGGCAGTGCTATAGTAACCACTGGATAAAACACCCAGGCCTGGCAAGATCTGTCTACGGTTTTCTCGAGCGAGAGGCGCTCGGAGTCGAAGCTTCTATAAAACAAATTGGCTTCCACAGTCCCTTCAAACCAAGACCACGCACTTAGATATACCGGGAGAGAAACTCTTTGATGACCGACGATACCTCTACCGGTTTCTCCATATGGACATGATGGTTCCCATCCAACTCAACAACCTCGAGCCCCTTGAGCGACGCTACTCGTTTTTTCGTCGCTTCTCTGTCGAAACGCAAGCCATCGTTTGCCTTAATTAATATAGAAGGTGAGCGGATTTGTTTGATAAAAGCTAGAACTTGAGTTTCCGTTAGTTTTGCGGCAGATCTCTGCCGCATTCGAGGGTCACTTCTCCAATAAAAACCTCCCTCACTCCCTTCAACCATACCTCTATGTACCAAAGCACGCGCCGAATGAGAGCCAATTCCCGTCGCCTGCATAAGAACTTGTTCAGCCAGCTCTTTTGAAGCATAGGGTTTAAGAGCTGCCCCATCCAGTTTCTGGCCTTGCACAATATGCTCTCTTAAATTCTCGGGACCCTCTTCGGGCAAACTAGTCAGAGGACCAAGACCTTCCAAGAAAATTGCCCGATGCACTCGGTCGGGAAACGTTCCTGCCACCAAAGTAGCTATCCCCGCTCCCATGGAATGTCCCATCAAAGTAAATCTATCGAGCGCAAGTGCATTCGCTACCCGAATGACCACCGAGACCCAATCAACGAAATGATAGACCGCACCACAACCTATGTGGTCGCTTAAGCCATGTCCCGGCAAGTCCAAAGCTACGAGCCGGTAGGGGCCCAAACCAGCCTCAGCCAACGGAATAAAGCTAGCAGCATTGTCCAGCCAACCATGAAGCGCCACAATGGGAGGAGCGCTCTGGGGGCCCCACTGCAAACCTCGAATGGTGAGGTTATTTACGGAAAGATTAATTTCACAGGGTTGCTTCGAGAGCATATCGAATCCATTGTCCCAACAACGAGTCAGTCTTTCTTGACGGTTCGGTTCATTAATTTTCGCAGGAATTCAACATCAACCCCCATCTGCTTTGCCGCTAGATTCAAATCACCATTTGCAACCCGAACAGCGTCTTGAACAACTTTCGCCAACTCATCCGCACTAGCCGTTCGCGTGGTGTCCTGCGAGGTTTTTCCGGCCTGCTTTCCCAACAAGCCAGCATCCGTCTCAAAACTGGCAAATTCATAA
>CAXGXL010000027.1:0-15061 GCA_964013555.1 uncultured bacterium | reverse complement strand
TTTTGACGGATTTTATTGTGGCTCTATGTGCCCCTCACTCTCAAACGAGAGAGACAATTGCGATTTGAACACAGCGTGCATCTGGCTCGAAGAACAACAATGCTCACCCTTAGTTGATTGTACAGATTTTGAATCGAGTGATACAGCGTGTAATGCTCAGCAAAACTGTAAGTGGTTTGAATCTGGTTTCTGCGGTCCAGCCAATCCGCAAACTACTTTCGAATGTGAAGCTCAGGCGCCAATAGGAGGCACCTGCCGCAGTGACAATATGTGCGCACAAGGAGGTGTCTGCCTCGAAGACGAATTAGGCGAAACACGTTGCCACTACGCTCCACCAGAGATCGACCCAAGCTGCAATTACACTTCAGTGGAATTCCTCAGAGGTGCATTCTTATTGGGACTGGTATTCGCCTTTAGGAAAAGACGTCAGCGAACAACCGATTAAAAATTAAATTCAATATCATTGTCTTCGGCCGGCCCGTCGTCTGGACCGATCTCAAAAAGCGGTTTCTCACCAGACTGCGTTTCATAGCCAAAGCCAATCGTTGTTTTCACGTCAATAATCCATTCGATTCGCTCATTTCTCATCCGAGCTTGGCTACTCCGAGTAAGAGGCCTCGAGGATCCTACGCCTTCAGCCACCAAGCGACTTGGATGAATGCCCTCGGCCACCAGAAATTCCCGAATAGCCTGAGCCCGTAGTTGACTGAGTTCAAGATTCTTCGCCTCAGTTCGCATAACGATCGAATGAGCTTCAATGATAACCTTATTGAAGTGACGATAATTTCTGAGTACAGATGCAATTTGCAACAAAAGCCTCTTAGCCCCTCTGCGCAAAAGAGCCGTTTTACCTTTGAAGCGAAGCGGGCGCTTGAGGGCTAAACTATCTTCATTGATTATTACCAACGAGCGACCTGGATCCGGGCAGCCGTCACCATCCATCTTAAGATTGTACGTTTCAGGCTCTCGAGGGCATTGGTCCCATTTGTCGGGGATCCCATCAGAGTCGTCATCGTCCGGGCAGCCATCATCATCGTCATAACCATCGCGATCCTCTGGAGCATTAGGACATAGATCGCTTAAATCCTCAAAACCATCTTGGTCATTATCTAAGTCCGGGCAGCCATCGGTGTCCCGAAAGCCATCCATATCTTCGGCTTGGTTGGGACAATCATCCACCAAATCAGCTATAACATCAGAATCGTTATCAAGCTCTGGACAGCCATCATCATCTTCAAAGGAGTCCACATCTTCGGGATCCCGGGGGCATTGGTCAATCTCGTCTGCGATTCCATCATCGTCGTTGTCATCTTCAGGACAACCATCCTCGTCTCCAAAACCGTCCCGATCCTCTGGCTCATTTGGACAAGAGTCATCTTCATCGAGAATTTTGTCTTGATCGTTATCCCCTTCCGGACAGCCATCTGTGTCCTGGAAACCGTCTAGGTCCTCGGGAATTTGTGGGCATTCATCGTAATTATCTAGGATCGAATCACCATCGATATCACCCTCATTGCGTTGACCCAAGCCGTACTGCACCCCAAGAATAAATCGCGGCGTCGAAGATCCGTAACCGGTAGAAATGCCGAAACCAAGTCCCATGTGCACAGAGGCTTGGCTAGCAATGAAATAACGCCCACCAAGTAACCACTCTGCTGGAGAAAGCCCTTTCTCGATGGCGGTGGAAAAGGCCACGCCGTCGCGTTGAAAAACGGAACTCGGGAACTTTGCGTAGGCTTCGGAATAGACTTGAAAATCTGTGGTAATGTCTGTGCCAATCCCCGCCCCCACGGTGATTTCATTCTCAATAGAAAGTGGCCCTATGGTTTGCGGACCTGCGAACCGGTGCCGATAACCCAGGTAGCCCGAAAAAACCATCGTGTTAGTTCTTCCACCAATTACCAACCGAGGTTCAAAAACGACACCCGCTTCGTGAACAAAACCCGTTTTGTCTCCCAAGGGGAGAGTAATAAGAGACAAGACACTGGCCCTGAAACCACCATTAAAAAACTCAAGTAATTGGAATCGAGGATACAAATACAAATTTCCAACTTCGAGGCCAGAGATACTAGTGGTGCCCAAGTCAACCCCAGAAGCCCCAACTGCCTCTGCATCAAAGCCAGACTGCAAGAGCAAGGGCAAAACAACACCCAAGTCAGCAATTCCCCACAGCCCCAAAACTCCACTTAGCGCAAGCTCTAAACGATGCTCCACAAGCGTAGCAGAGATTTCATTACCTGAGTCGGCGTTTCGAATCGACAACTCAAGGGGCCGGTACCCATAGTTGGAGGCAAAACCAAATGAATATTCGAGATGGTTGTGTAAAAAGGGAGCTGAAACCACAAGAAAACCACCCGCACCCGGATCGGCGGGAGCCAATTGAAGATCAAAAGCCGTGCTCGCCTTAACGGAGCCGGCACCAAAGAAGAGAAATGCCCCCAAAAACAAGAACACCGTGCACGTTTTGGTAGTCCTCACAATTGCCGTCTCCAATCATCCGAACCCGCTGACCTAACTAACAACGCCGTTGGGATAACACGAAAGTCACGCAAGAGCACCCGCGCCGAAACAAGAGCGCGCTTTAGGTTCAATGCCCCAAACCCAGGGTACCCCGCAAAGAAGACCACGTATATGCTCGGGAATAAACCTTTCGATCAACCCGAATCGCGCTGCACCGGTGAACTAATCGCTCCTATGATAGCTCCAATGGTGGCAGCGAAATTGAGCGCAACCGGCTTATGGTAAAAGACATCGTGAGTTAAACCAACAATCCACATTACCGCCAGGCTCATAAGCCCGGCCGCCGCGATAAAATGAGTCTTCGAAAAACGCTGTTGTCTCAAACGGTTAAAGCAGGTCATGGCCAAAACAACCCACATCCAGCAATAACCGATTACCCCAAGAGGACCAGTTTCAGCCCAAGCACTCAACAACAAATTGTGGGCATAAGTCCGTGGTAGGTGCTCGGCACCAGGAGTAAGCTTATAATAGGCTTCCAGTAAGCTAGGGTAATTTCCCAACCCAGTTCCCCACGGCCGCTCGAGAATAAAGTGGAAGGCGGTCTGCCAGATAAGCAATCGTTCTTGTGAAGCCGCCGCATCGCCAATGGACAAGATGCGATCTCGAAGGGGGGAATAGGCCAGGGCAATCAAGATCAATAGGCCAGCTACAACACAAGCGGTTTTCTTCCAAAACCTAGAAGCGAAGCAAAGTAAGAGCCCCACTCCAAGCACCAAAGCTACCAATGCCCCTCGGGTATAGGTAAGGGCTAGGGTTACGAGAAAGAGACTTAATAAAGTAAGTTCGAGAACTCGTACTCTGGGCTTCAACTCCACAAAAAGCTGACGAGCAACCAATAAAGATAGCCCCAACAAAAGAACATGGGCCAATTTGAGTCGATGGAAAAAGAACCCCCCAGCCACCAATCGGGCGCCTTGATCGGGGGCATGAATTTGGTGTTTCGCGGAAATTAAACCTATGGAGTCCATAAACAAGGCACTCTCGTGAAGGCTAGAAAAATACTGCACCAAAGCAAAGAGGCTCGAGATTCCCAATACTCCCAGAAAAACCCGCGTAGCACGAGCCACCGCGCCTGGTCCCATGCGAGATGTCGAGCACACGACAATGGGAAAAACAAAAAACGGTAAAACCCGTCCTATTTCCTGCGGGCGAATCCAACCTTCCGGAGCCCAGATCCAAGCCAGAGCGCCACATCCACACCAAACGCAAAAGCCCAAGGCCGCAGCCGACAAAAGTGGTAGCGGAGGAAGCTGGGTCCAAAACCGCTGATGCACCATAACCACCAAGAGCACACCCGCCGCCCCAAATGCAAGCCCCTCCCCCATAGGCAACATTGCAGCTAGCAAGCACAACGCCAACTCCTCAAGACGGGAGGTCCTAGATTGGAGTCGCCCGAATTCGAAGTCGAAAGAACACAATCGCGGCTCAATAATTTTGGTGGCAGAAGACAAAAAGAGGCGCCACAAACTAACTACGCCCAAGAACACAGCCGAGAGTAGAACCAGGGCTGGAGTAAATGGTTCAAGCCTCGCCAGCTCACCGCTATACCCAAAAACCAATGCAAGAGCACAAAGAGTGCCAGCTACAAGCACACAAAGAATCAGGGGCACCAACTTAGTCGAGTTTGGCAAATCAATTCCTCACGAAACCATAGCCCAAAACCGCATCGTAGTACCTAGACACCCAGAATATCAAATCAAAGCGATAGAAATGAACTGCTCACGGTAACGTAATAAATCAGGAATAGGGAAGTCCCCATCCAGTCAAGGGACACTCCCTAGTGAGCCACCAATTTAGCAGCCTCGAGACGAACCTGGGCACGGCGTGCTCGAGCTTGCTCTTCATCAAGATCGTTGGGTGTCAAATCACCAGAGTCAAGCTTAGCTAATGCGCTTCGGAGAGCCTGCTCCGCACGCTCAACATCAATATCGAACGCTGCTTCTGCGGTTTCGGCAAGAATCGTCACTCGGTCGTTACTCACCTCCAAAAAGCCACCAGAAACGGTAAAATAATCGCGCCCATCATCTCTATGAATGCCCACAATGCCTTCTTGAAGACTGGCGAGCAAAGGCTTATGACTTGGTAGGATCCCAACCTCACCCTGCACGGAGGGTGCAGTAACCTGGGCCGCTGATGCCTCAATGACACTACTCTCAGGAGTAACTATTGATACCGTAAGCTCCATTGAACCATACTCCACTTATTCGGCTAGCTTCTTAGCCTTTTCAAGAACCTCATCAATAGTCCCCACCATGTAGAACGCCTGCTCCGGCAGATCATCGTGGGTTCCGTCAACAATCTCTTTGAACGCCTTAATGGTGTCCGGTAACTCTACGTAAACTCCTGGCGTGCCCGTAAATTGCTCGGCAACATGGAATGGCTGCGACAGAAATTTCTCAATCTTACGCGCTCGAGAAACAGCCAGTTTATCGTCATCAGAGAGTTCGTCCATCCCCAAAATTGCAATAATATCCTGAAGTTCTTTGTAGCGCTGTAAGGTCTGTTGCACCCTTTGAGCAACCTCGTAGTGTTCCTCACCCAAAACTTGCGGATCAAGAAGTCGGGAGGAAGAATCTAGAGGATCAACTGCGGGGTAAATCCCCAACGACGCAATTCGTCTAGAAAGAACGGTCGTTGCATCCAAGTGAGCAAAAGTAGTTGCCGGTGCCGGGTCAGTTAAATCATCCGCCGGAACGTAAATCGCTTGAACCGAGGTGACCGAACCTTTTGTGGTTGATGTAATACGCTCTTGAAGGGCGCCCATCTCAGTGGCCAACGTTGGCTGATAACCAACCGCAGAAGGCATACGACCCAAGAGCGCCGACACCTCAGAACCCGCTTGGGTAAATCGGAAAATATTATCGACAAATAAAAGAACGTCTTTGCCCTCGTCATCGCGAAAATACTCGGCCACGGTCAAAGCTGAAAGCGCTACTCGGGCACGTGCTCCGGGAGGCTCATTCATTTGACCGTAAATAAGAGCACATTGACTCTTTCCGGGAATAAGGCTCATCTTGCCATTAGCATCGGTGACAGGATGACCGTTTCCATCCTTTTCGACAGCAATAACGCCCGATTCAATCATTTCGTAATAAAGGTCATTACCTTCACGAGTACGCTCACCAACACCCGCGAAAACCGAAAGACCACCACCCTTAACAGCGATGTTGTGGATAAGCTCCATAATCAAAACGGTCTTACCAACACCCGCGCCGCCGAAGAGTCCAATCTTTCCACCTCGAGCGTAAGGAGCAAGCAAATCGATGACTTTAATTCCCGTGTGCAGAGTCTGCACGGTCACGTCTTGCTCAGTGAAGCTCGGAGTCTCCCGGTGAATAGGTCGAAAAAGCTTACTTCCCACAGGCCCTTGCTCATCGACGGGCTCACCAACCACATTCAGAATTCGCCCCAGGGTTTCCGGTCCAACGGGCACCGCAATAGGAGCGCCTGTGTTCTTGGCCGTCATTCCGCGAACGAGGCCTTCAGAGGAATCCATTGCAACCGTACGCACGGTGTTTTCCCCAAGGTGCTGAGCAACCTCTAAAACGAGGTTGTCTTCACGATCGTCAATATTGGGGTTAGTAACAGTCAAGGCCGTCAATAGATCGGGCAATTGCCCGGCGGGAAACTCAACATCAATAGCAGGCCCGATAACCTGCGTTATTCGTCCATTGGCCAATGCTTCTGCACTCATGTCCGATACTCCAATGCATCTTGTTGCCCAACTCATTGGTCGGGCGGTGATCATCCATTTAACTTTAACCGTTTAGAGCTTCTGCTCCACCGACGATTTCCATCAATTCTTGCGTAATATTTGCCTGCCGTGCACGGTTGTATTGCAACGTCAATTTCTCTTCGAGTTCTTTACCGTTCTTTGTCGCATTATCCATCGCACTCATCCGAGCGCCGTGCTCTGAAGCATTGCTTTCAAGCAGTGCTCGCCAAACCAAAGTAGCTACATATCGCGGTACCAAATTATCCAATACAACCTGAGCGCTCGGCTCGTAAATGTATTCCAAAGAAGCCCGGGAGTCATCTTCAACCGAAGTAACCTCTTGGGCTTCCGATACAGGAACCAAGGTAGAGAGAGTAACGACTTGACTAATGGCACTCTCAAATTGATTGTAGAGCAAATAAACAGCATCTACAGTGCCATCGATGTATTCACTCGATAACTCTCGCGCGATACGCAGGGCATCGTGAAACTCTAGTTTCGAAAAAACACTTTCATAATCACGAACTTGAATTCCGGCTTTCTTACGAAAGTGTTCGTGCCCCCGGCGGCCGATAGTCGCGATTTGAATTTCATCGTAAACATCTCGATGTTCGTCCAGAAATTGTTCAGCACGCCGAATAATATTCGCATTAAAACCGCCGCAGAGCCCTCGGTCAGACGTCATCACCACCAAAAGAGCCTTGCGAACCTCTCGTGTTTCCAAAAGTGGATTGGAGATTACCTTATCGCCTTGCTCTAAGCTGGAACTGACCCTGCCAAGAGCTTGCCCAATTTCCACCGCATAAGGTCGAGCCGCATTGATTGCTTCTTGGGCTCGACGGAGCTTTGAAGCAGCAACCAATTTCATTGCCTTGGTGATCTTCTGCGTATTCTTAACCGATTTGATTCGATTTCGTATATCCCGAAGCGAAGCCATAACGAGCCCTTAGTTAGTCGTAAAAGTCTCAGAAAATTCCTTGAGGAGCTTTTCTATCTCCGCAACAATCTCATCATTGAGAGAACCAGATTCCTCAATCTTATCCAAAACAGACGCGTATTTCGATTCGACAAAAGTCTTGAGCTCATTGCAATAACGCTCAACGTCCTCAGCTTCGATGTCTCGAATCCAGGTCTTATTGGTACCCGGCATTGTTTTGGTTCCTGCATAGATTTGAACAATCTGCAGAGCAACCCGCTGTGGAACATATTGACCTTGTTTAAGCATCTCCGTCAAACGTTGGCCCGATGCCAACTGCTCTTGAGTCGCCTTATCCAGATCAGAACCAAATTGAGCAAATGCCGCCAACTCGCGATACTGAGCGAGGGTGAGTCGCAAAGTACCCGCTAATTTCTTCATCGCCTTAATCTGAGCAGAACCACCAACCCGGGATACAGAAATACCAACGTCAATCGCTGGTCGCTGTCCGGCGTTAAATAGGTCCGTATCCAAAAAGATCTGCCCGTCAGTAATCGAAATTACATTGGTAGGAATATAGGCGGATACGTCGCCGGCTTGCGTTTCAATGATAGGAAGAGCAGTCAACGAACCACCGCCTTCGGCATCACTCATTTTAGCCGCACGCTCTAGGAGTCGAGAGTGTAAATAAAAGACGTCTCCGGGAAATGCTTCACGACCTGGTGGACGTCTCAAAAGCAAAGAGAGCTGTCGATAAGCTACTGATTGCTTAGACAAATCATCATAAACGATCAGGGCATGTTGTCCATTGTCCCGAAAGTACTCGCCCATGGTAACCCCAGTATACGCAGACATAAACTGCATGGGAGCAGGATCGGAGGCGTTGGCCGCTACAACAATGGTGTAGTCCATTGCGCCGTGATTCTTGAGTTTCTCAACAACCTGAGCAACCGTGGACTGCTTTTGACCAATGGCAACATAAATACATTTAACGTCTTTGCCTTTTTGGTTGATGATGGTGTCGATAGCAACAGCTGTTTTACCCGTTTGGCGGTCACCAATGATAAGTTCGCGTTGACCACGACCAATTGGAACCATAGAATCAATGGCTTTTAGACCCGTTTGAAGTGGCTCATGAACCGATTGACGTGGAAGAATACCCGGCGCCTTCACCTCGATCTTACCAAACGTTTCAGTTTTAATATCTCCCAATCCATCGATAGGATTTCCGAGACCATCGACCACACGACCTAAAAGTTCCGGTCCAACAGGGACCTGAGCGATTCGGCCAGTCCGTTTAACAGTATCACCCTCGGTGATTCCGCGATCGGGCCCCATCAACGCCACGCCCACGTTATCAGTTTCGAGATTCAATACCAATCCCATAACCCCGCCAGGGAATTCTACCAACTCACCTGACATCGCCGACCGAAGGCCGTAAATTCGAGCGATACCATCGCCTACGGACAAAACGGTTCCGGTTTCAGCAACCTCAGTCCGAGTATCGTAGTCGGCGATTTGTTGCTTAATAATACTGCTTATCTCTTCAGCGCGGATTTGCATGGAAACTTCCTTGAAAAAGTGCTCGTCGCGTTGTCTTAGTTCGTACTCGGCTGGAGTTGCTCACGAATCAACTCCAACTGGCGCTTTAAACTACTATCAAAGGCAAGGTCACCTACTCGGCAAACCAAGCCACCCATTAAACTCGGATCAATTTCAACTTCAGCAACAACTTCACAATTAAGTCGTTTGCTTAAGATACTCTCTAATCGTTTCTTTTGATTTTCGGTCAGGTCAATAACGGATTGAACCACCGCTCGTAGTCGACCCGCCTGCTCGTCAGCGATTTCTTGAACCTCCCGAACAACATCGTGGATAACGTCCATTCGGTCCTTTTCCGCTAAGGTCAGCAAAAGATTAGATGCCTCATCCCTGAGACCTGCTTTGTCGAGAACAGTCCTCAGAGCACTAACTCTCTCGCCTTTAAAAACTGGATTGGCCAAGAGTTCCCGAAGCTCCGCGGCGTCGTCATAGACCGTGAGAAAGTCACGTAAACCAAGAGCAAGAGCCTGGACTGCTTGCGAACCAGCTCTCTCAGAAGCGGCCTCAACACCGGCACGCGCGTAACGTTTAGCGAGTGCACTCATGCCGCACCTCCAACAACTGGTTGATTTTCTAGGTCAGCAATAGCTTGCTCGATCAGACGCGATTGGTCCTCGGCGTTCAACTGCTGCTCGAGAACTCGCTCAGCTTGATTTAGAGCCTTCAAAACGGTTTGCGCCTGAAGTCGAGCCCGAGCTCGAACGGATTCCTGATCGAGCAATCGGCTAGAATCGCCCTTCATTTTGCCGACAGAATCCTGTGCTTCTTGGAGCAATCGATTTTTCTCAGTGGTGCCATCCGCTTTTCCAGAAGCGATTAGGTCAGCCGCTTCCTGCTCCACATTCGCCAACTTAGCTTGAAAGGAACGATGCAAGGTTTGCGCTTTGTCAAAGCGCTCAGCAGCTTCGGAAATCGAACGCTTGATAGTAGCGTGACGATTCTCGAAGGTAGATTGAAGTGGCTTTTTCGTGAATTTTACCAGAAGAAACACAAAAATGATGAAATCAACAATAAACCAACCCACAGGTGGGGAATGATCGTTCCACTCCCAGGCATTTATATGCGGATCCGCCGGGGGTAACCCTGCGCTGTGGACGCTCAAAGTCCATAAAAGAACAAGAGCTCCAACCCACAGGCCCAAATAGGAGCGGTTGGTACCGTATTGGCCAAAAAGACGACAAGCAAACCGTTTACAACGCGCCATTGTTTCTACAACTCCCATACTATCACGCCACCTGGCGTCCCAATACCTTCTCTACCAGTTGACGAGACAATACTTCGATATCATTAGCTAATTCGTTCGCGGCTTTTTCTTCAGCTGCGCTGACCTCGGCCCGCTTTTCAGTAATAGCATCGTTAAGTTCCCCTCGAAGATCGGAGATCAACTTTTGGCCCTCATCCCGACCTTGGGCTCGCAGCGATTCGCGTTCCCGATGGGCTAACTTCTTAGCTTCGCTAATTCGAGTGTCGTAGGCATTTTGATCTTGGGAGGACAAAGCAGACAAACGGTCGGCTTCTTCGTTATTTCCTTCGATCTTCTTCTCGCGTTCCTCCAAAAGAGCTTGAAAGGGCTTAAACAAAATTGCGTTCAAACCCACGAGAACAATGAGAAAAATAGTGAATTGAAAGATAAATGTAAGATCGATATCCATCGTTGGTCACCACCGAGCGTTTTGGTAAGAAATACTCTTACCAAGGCGCGGCCTATCTACTGCCTATAGATATATGGCGTCAACCCTAAGGAAGGAGGTTTTCTGGAGTAATGTTAAGAAATTCTCGAGGATCATGTACAAGCAGAGAAACTGTCCACAAGGACAAATGAATCCATTCAACATCTTGAGCAAAGACCAAACTTTATGACAAGATTCCCCTGCTCATCGCGAAACAGGTTCCATGGGGAAAGTGATCATCCACATACTGATTGGAAGCGTCGCAACTTTCTTGGGTGCTTGTGCGTCGAATATTGGGGATATAGACGCCATCGTGCAGATGGGCTCCAATGTCCAGGTGCTAGAGCCAAAAAAAGCCCTACCCGGTCCGAGCCAATTTCCACAAGTTACCTTGCTATGGGAGGCTGCCACCGGTCAGCGCCAAAACTTTGGAAGTCCATACAAACAAGAGGCGAGAGACAAAAAATTCAGTGCTCACTCCAAGAGGCTGAACTATCCAAAAAACCCGGGATATTTGTCTTCTAGTGCACAGCGGTTTGTAAACTCGGCCAAGAGAATCAGCCAATCGATTTTTGACGGAAAATCCACCGACCCATCCATTGCCTTGTCACTGCTTGAGCAAGTAAAAAAAGACACAGCCCTAGGTGCGTTACGTGAGCAATGGACCCCTATCCTAACACAGACGATTGAGTTGGCTCGGTTGCAGCAACCCATCGAAGGAGCGCTCAGAGGTTTAAGAGCAGCCTTTAGGAGAGCTCGATTCGACGAAGAGGTTGGAATTTACCGAAACCTCGACGTAACGAAATGCCGCCTCGTAACGGATCGCATTCAAAACCACCTGGGCGATAAAGAGCATTATGTTAGAATTGCGCCAATTGGGACCCAACCTATTAAACACTTTCGAACGCTCTGCGAACAAACCTTGCTAGTAGAACTCACAGAAAGACGATTTCCAACGCCCAATGGAGATAACCGAGTTCGTGGATGGATTAGAAATACCTATGAAGCCGACTACCCTGGTGCACGGGTCCGAAAAATTCACATTAAACTCCCCTGGAAAAGTTCCGAATCGGCTCGAACGGTCCAAGCAACCTTAGGGATAGTTCGCAACAAAACTTACCCCGCAACTCCCTGCACCATGGAAACGATTCTCATTCGCCACCCACAAAAACACCGTGACTCAAGAGCTCCCCTACAAATCAAGCTCCTTGAGCGAGTCCCAATCAATTGTGACCAAATTAGGTAGGACAACCCAAAGGACATCTGAAAGAATGTTAAAACCACTCCCCCTTAGACTAATGATACTTGCTCTTTCGGCAATCTCCCTGCCGGCAATAGCCGCAGAACAAGGCAATCAAGCCCAGGCAGCTCCTAAAACCGTCACGGGCGAGAGCCCTTCCCCTAGTGCATTGAGTCCGATAGACGGAGTCGTTGGACATTTTGGGCTTGGCTATTTCACGGAAAATGCTCCTATCGGAATTCGCTACTGGCTCGACCGGAAATTTGGCATCGATCTAGGATTCGATGCGGCTTTCTCCAGTGGCAATGTTGACGGCTACCGACTGGGAATTGACGCAGGGGCAGTCTACGCTCTTGCCCACTACCACTATTCAGTCGTTTTTGCGCGAATTGGACTTGGCTACCTCTACGAAGGCGTTGACAATGCCCAGCCCACGCCCGGGACTCATCAGGTCAGCGCAACTACCTTTTTAGGGGCGGAACTCTTTTTGGGAGCACTCGGCTTTCCCAATATAAGTCTTCAGGGCGGTTACGGTCTAACGGCCGCCTATTCAGGCGGGGGAGGTTCCGCCTTCATCATCGGCACGTCTTCAGCGGGTCTCAATGTCATCGCAGCTGGCACTCTTGGCTTTCACATCTATCTTTGAACCTGGTAAGAGAACATGAAAAATCATTTCACTTTTGTACTGCTTTTTGGAGCGATCTTCACCCTCCCCATCCTCTTAACCGAGGGATGCAATGGAGCCCGTCAGGAATGTTCAGACGGAATTGATAACGACGGCGATGGCTTTTTTGACGAAGACGATCCAGCGTGCGGAGTCTTTGAAGGAACCAATAGTGCATTCAACCAAAACTGTGGACAAGCCACAGGAGGACTTGGTCTAAGCAACCCTGCATGCATAAACCCTGTAGGAAAGCGAGAAGGAGACGACCCAGCCTGTGCAGACCGAATCGACAATGATGGAGACGGACGAATCGATGTTGACGATCCGGGATGCCAAACGAGTTGGGGCGGATACGTTGCCACCCGAAACTCCGAAGCGAACCCCCAATGCTCGGACGGAATTGACAATGACGGCGATGGGCTCACCGACCACCATCAAGATCTAGGTTGCAATAACTCGCCAGCAGGCTTAAGCGAGGCGCTAGATCCGCAGTGCAGTGATGGTCTCGACAACGACTCAGACGGCCAAGTTGATTTTCCAGCAGATCCTGGCTGCGAGAGCCCCACGGATATAAGTGAGATTAGTCCTGAATGTTCAGATGGCATAGACAATGATGGAGATGGTCAAGTCGACTACCCTGCTGATCCTGATTGCCTCAATAGCAATGCCAATCGCGAAGCTTCTTTTGCTTGTGCTGACGGAGTAGACAATGATCAAGACGGACACACAGACTACCCTGACGATATTGGATGCTCGTCTGCTCTAGACAACGAAGAAACCAATCCGCAATGCGTTGATGGGCGAGACAACGATGGCGACGGACTCGTAGATTTCCCCGACGATCCAGGATGCCTGGGACCACTGGATTCCTCTGAAAACAAAGCGGTGTGCTCAGACGGATTAGACAACGATGGCGACGGGCTCGTAGATTTTCCCGATGACCCAGGATGCCCTTACCCAGAATACGAGAGTGAAATAGATCCCCAATGCATGGACACCAAAGACAATGACGGAGACGGATTGATTGATTTCCCGGACGATCCTAACTGCAGTGATCTTCGCGACAACGATGAGGGCAGCTCAACCTACTATCCCGATTGTGGGGATGGACTAGACAATGATGCTGATGGGTACATTGACTTTCCCTCCGACCCGGACTGCGACTCCCCCACTGATACGATGGAGGATTCAGGTACCGATTGCAATGATGGCATCGATAACGACGGAGACGGACTCATTGATACAACCGTAGGAATTCTCAATGCCGGTGATCCGGCCTGCGACTCAGGCCGAGATTGGGAGCGGTTAGATCCGCCTTGCGCAGACCGCCTCGATAACGACGGAGATGGTCGAGCCGATTGGATGGGAGTAGACTTTAATGGGGACGGACTATTTACCCTCCTAGGGGAATACCCGCCCGATCCGGGCTGCTTTAGTCCTCTTCAAAACAATGAAGCAAATAAACCTCAATGTGCCGATGGCATAGACAACGATGGGGATGGCGATGCAGACTATGCCGGCATCGACCTCGACGGGGACGGACTCTTCAATGGTCCTGGGGAAATGAAGCCCGATGCGGCCTGCACTCTTGGAGCGCCCCCGGAAATGACGGGAATGCGAAGACGCGACGAGAGAAGCCCGACGCAATGCAACGATGGCATAGACAACGATTCGAACGGCAAATTTGATTTTCAGCCTGCCACACTTCCGAACGGGTCCCCCAATCCTGATTTCGACTTGGGCGATCCCAATTGCGATAGCATTTTCGATAACACCGAATTCCCCGCAGCAGGAGACAACAATGACGAAGAATAAAAACAAATTACTTGCGGTTTTTTTGGTGTTCGCTTCAAGTAGTGCATGCGGTTTCGACCCTATAGAATTAGGTGACGAAAGAGCAATTCAAAGCAGTTCTCCTTTAAGAAACAAACAGTCTGCAGATGCCGTCATTGGGCAAGACTTTTACGATACAAACACAATGCCAATGATTTCCGACTTAGGTTTCGGTTCTTTAGGAGATATTGTCAGCAATGGAACGACACTCTATATAGCCGATCCAGCCAATTCTAGAATCCTTGAATTCAAAAACGCAAATACAATCACCTCCGGTAGTCCCGCCACCGGTATCATCGGGCAACCTGATTTTTTTCATTCGTCTAACGTAACCAATCCCATCGTAGCCGGAAAAATGGCAGTATCAGAAGAAGGTAGCCTCTACGTATTTAACCTGGCCGACAATAAGGTCCATGTCTTGAGCGCCTCAACCGCCGCAAATAACAACCGTTACCTACTAAGAGGTACCCCGAACCCCGTCACCGGTATGGCAGTGCTCCCTAACAATCTTATTGCAATAGCCGGAAATAATACGGTTGAATTCTATTCACGAAGTCCTGAACTGGCTTCGGCATTCGTGCAAGCCACAATAGACTCCCCTTGCACTGATTCCACAATAACTAGCCTCGAGTTCTTCGAAGCTAGTTCAATAGGCCCCAACCTCCTCGTCGGCTGCACTAGCTCTATTTGGGTCATCCGACTCGACGAAGTGACATATTTCCCAGTCCCACTGCCATACGAAAATTGTACCGGCTCCGTAGCTTCTATCGGAGACGGAACATGCAACTCAAACAATAACAATCCAGACTGTGGCTGGGATAATGGAGATTGCTGCGAAACAACAAACCCTTCTTGCAACCAGCCAGGTACTGAATTTCCGTGTGATTGCCAACAAATAACA
>CAXGXL010000026.1:0-15138 GCA_964013555.1 uncultured bacterium | reverse complement strand
CATATCGGAGTCGAATCGCGCGGTCCGTGGCTCCAAGAACAGTTTCTTTTAATGCTACTTTAGTGGTTATCGTGAGAATTTGGTTTCCGGTGCCCCAGGCGGGGCGCATTGTTTGCCGGTTAACGATGCCGATTTTGGATTGATTTTCTACTTTTAGTGACAGCCACATTTCCTTCCTATATTGATGTCTTTAGGTTCCGAGCGCAAATCTGTGTCTCAGTTATTGCAACCGGAATACTTTGAAGGGGGAGCATGGAGAAAGTCGCAGCCATAGATGTGGGTTCGAACGCCATTAGACTACTTGGTGTAAGTGTGGATTCATGGGGCACTCTGGTGGAGAGTCATTTTGAGCGGTACGCCTTGAGATTGGGAACGGATGTTTTCGAGCGCGGTAGGCTTGGGGCAGCTGCGATCTCTCGATTGGAGTCTATATGCAAGTTGATCGTTCAGGAAATGAAAGAACTCAATATAAAGCAATATCGGGCAGTCGCTACGTCTGCCATGCGCGACGCAGAAAATGGTGACCAAGTAGTTGACTATATCTTTGGGGCTACCGGTCTAAAATTGGAGATCATTTCTGGAATAGAAGAGAGCGCCATTGCTAAGCGCGCCTTGCTTCGGTCAGTGGGGGGCGCAGATCCCGAGACTATATTATTGGATCTAGGAGGCGGGAGCTTGGAGTTGGATCGACCCGACGGCTCTAGTCCTATCTCGCTTCCTTTTGGCACAGTGCGTCTCTTGAGCGATTATCCGGTATTTCAAGAACCCATGAGTCCCGCTGCTTTGTTGGAGGTTCGTGGTAAATTGCGCGAGCGTCTCTATAGCGCCCTAGGTCGTCTCCCAAATGCGAAGGTGGCAATTGGAACCGGTGGAAACCTAACGGTTTTGTCTCGCCACGTCGCGCTCTCTAAGCCGGGAGTTCCTTGCATTGATTTGGCAAAGCTAAGAATGTTGCCTGCACATTTAGCGCCCCTTACGATTCAGGAAAGAATGACCCAATTTGGTTTGCGCGCAGATCGAGCCGATCTTGCTCTTGCGGCGACCATTATGGTTGACCTTTTGGTCGATTATTTTGGGGTAGAAGTTCTGATGGTCCCTGGAAGCGGTTTAAGGGAAGAACTTTTGTATACATCACTGGGCGAGGGTACTTCGCAGTGGCTGGAAGCCTGCATGACTGGGGCGGGGGGGGACCAGATTACCAGTGGCGAATTACGCCGCCGGATTCGAGTGGCCCGAAGTATCTACAGCGCTTTATGGCCGATTCACCGACGTTACCCGGCGGCGGAACGACTCTTGGTATTAGCTCTTTTAGAGGCATGGAGTGAGCCAACGGATTCAGAGACTCTTCTCAAGCAGTTGAACTGCCTCCCCTCGCCTGGCAAGGTATCTATGAAGAGTGAACAAAGGCGAGCTGTGTTTGGGGCAGCAGTTTTGCTTTCTGAATATGAAAAAGGAAATTGGAATTTCCAAGCCAGCGATTTATGGCTGGAGGCTTGTTCTGGAATGTCTCAGAATGAGATCAGTGCGGTAGAGCTTTTGGGGGGAATTTTAGAGGTTGTTTCCGAGACTGTGCATCGGGGTGAGTGCGAGGACATTCGCCTAGATATGCAGTCCGAGCCTTTTGTACTCGGTTTGTTTCGAGAAGACGCTCAAGGCTTGGCTCATTTGGAGCAAAGGATTTCAGCAGTTATGGGGTGTGAGATTGTTTTCGATTAGGTTCAATATTGGTTGGATAAGCTCGATTTAACGTGTGTGGACAAAAGGAGTGGGGAATTGATGGTTGAAGATGCGAAGAGAATTCTTACAGATGTTGTTAAGGATGCAAGGCAGGCTTTTCTTGAGGATCGAACTATTTTGTCCTTTCAGGAGTATTTTGAATCCGTAGTAGAAGAACCGTCGCGATACTTACGGTCCTCTGCGCAGTACCTCAAGGATATGTTTGACCATTTTGGCGTATATGAATTGGATTTGCCCTCCGGGCCTATTGCCCGTTTCAGGTTGTTCGATGCGGAATTTGATAATGGTGAAGGCCGGGTTGCCGGCCAGGAGGAAGTTCAAGAGACTATTTATCGATGCATTTCGAATTTCGCTCGTGAAGGTCGGGTCAATAAGCTTATTTTGCTGCATGGCCCGAATGGAAGCGCAAAGAGTTCGTTGGTTCGCTGCTTAATGGGGGCTACGGAAGCCTATTCGCATTTAAATGAGGGAGCCGTTTATAGTTTTAATTGGATCTTTCCTGCATCTAAGATCACGGGGGAGCGAATAGGTTTTGGTAGCAATCGAGCCTTGGAGCTGGGGGAGGAGACCTATGCCTATTTGACGACCGACGATATTGATACTCGAGTTCCGTCTGAGATGCATGACCACCCCATTTTTTTGATTCCGCGGGATCAACGCCTTACGTTACTTCGAGAGTTTTTTCCTGCGCCGGATGGGTCCCAAAGCGACGACCACATTAGCGACTACCTTAGAAATGGGGACCTTTCCTATAAAAATCGAAGAATTTACGATGCACTCTTGGCGAGTTACGATGGCGATATCTCCAAAGTTCTTAAACATATTCAAATTGAGAGATTTTATTTGTCCCGACGGTACCGACGTGGAATAGCAACCATTGAACCGCAGATGGCGGTTGATGCAAAGATTCATCAGGTTACAGCAGATCGCTCTCTTGCCGCACTTCCGAAGGCTTTACAGCATACGGCACTCTTTGAACCCATTGGTCCCTTAGTAGATGCAAATCGCGGTATCTTGGAGTTCAGTGATTTTCTCAAACGCCCCGTTGAGGCCTTTAAATATCTCTTGGCCACGGTGGAAACAGCTACGGTTACGATGGACTCCTTCGTTTTGCATTTGGATATGCTCTATCTGGCTTCTACCAACGAAAAATACTTGGATGCGTTTAAGGAGCATCATGATTTTCCCTCTTTTAAGGGTAGAATTGAATTGGTAAAAGTTCCCTACCTTAGACGGTATTCGGACGAGTGCGACATTTACCGTCCATTGATCAATCCACGGACGGTCGGCCGTCACGTTGCGCCCCATGCTCTTGAAATAGCCTCTCTTTGGGCAATCTTAACTCGAATGCGGCGTAACGATCCTAAGCAGTATCCTAAAGAAATAGCGGACGTAATTGACGAACTTTCTCCTATGGATAAATTGGCTCTTTATGATCGGGGTGAGGTACCGGCCCATTTATCTACTCGGTTGGCGAAGGAGTTAAGGCACGTCATTCCACAACTCTACAAAGAGACCATTGGGTATCCAAATTACGAGGGGCGTTTTGGAGCAAGCGCTCGGGAAGTTAGAACCGCGCTCCTCAATGCAGCGCACCATGAAGACTACCAGTGCCTGAGTCCGTTTGCTGTTCTAGAGGAAATTGAAGGAATTCTCGAATCGAAGTCTGTCTATGATTTCTTAAAGCAGGATGTGGTTGGAAAATTCCATGACCATCGGGGATTTTTGGTTCAAGCTCGGGAAGTTTTTTTGGAATGGGTCGATGATGAGATTCGACAAGCAATGGGGCTTGCACGAGAAGAAAGTTATGGGGAGCTCTTCTCGAAATACATTGAGCATGTATCTCATTGGGTAAAAAAAGAACGCTTGTTGGATCCTGCATCAGGAGACTTAGTCGACCCAGACGAAGGACTGATGAGGGAAATTGAAAAAACGCTAGTGGGTCCAGGTGAGAAGCCGGAGGATTTTCGACGAAGCGTTATTGGGACCATAGGGGCTAGGGCCTTGGATATCGGTGAAAAGCCTGACTACAGCGAGATTTTTAAGTCGTATATTACACGGTTGCGAGAAGCATTTTTTACCAGTCGCCGCGATGATCTTCGAGGAATTAACGAGAATTTTATGAAGTACACCTCCGAAGAGAAAGGGTTATTGGATGCTAAGCAAACCGAACAGATTGAAATGATGCTGAGTGCTCTTGAGCAAAAATGTGGCTATTGCGTGCATTGCGCTCGCGATGCGGTAGCTTACCTGCTTAAGAATCGATATTCGGCCTAATGAGAGGTGGCTCACTCTTCGAAGCGGTGCTTGGGCTTAGAGTGTAAGACTCATGAAAATAAGGATTCTAGTTCCTACAAATTTTAGTGAGAAGTCAGAGTTGGCTCTCGACTACGCACTTCGACTCTCGAGTTTAGGACCTTCGGAAGTTTATATTTTTCATGTATTTGAGCGCTCCAGAGGAACTTTTTCTCGAGTAGACGAGCTCAATCGCGACTCCATGGCTCAGATGAAACGCCTGGTAAATGAGGCTATTGATAGGGTGCACTCTCAAGGATCGGCGCATTGGGTTGAAGAAGTTCACCGGAGGGTAGCTACTGGTCGGGCTCCAGATGAAATTCGGAAGATGGCGGAGGGGATCTGTGCGGATTGGGTTGTAATGGGGGCGCCCACCTCGCGTCGATTCAGGAAATTCGCGTTGAATGCGCCTTGCACATTGGTACTCGTCAAAGATAAAACCGCGATCTAATTAATGGCCTGTGGCCCGTTAGGAGACGGTATGACGGAAAATACGAATTATATGGAAATTGTTCGAAGCCTCTCGGATGAGAAGTTTGGAGAGATTTTTTCGGCTTCAAGCCGGCAAGCGCGGGAGACCTATTTCCATCGTCATGGAATCAAGGCTCCTAAGAAGTCTGGTCGAATGCTAAGAGCAGGCGAGAAGAATGCCTTGCGAATTAAGGCTTTGTACAAGACTCTGATGGATAAAGAAGACCGCGAGATGGTTGAAGAGATTCTAAGAACTTGGCTCTTAGCAAAACGCTCGCTTTTAGCGGCAGCCTTAGACCATTTAGGGATAGAACACAATGAGGGCTTAACTGACTCAGATGATATTGAGCGATTTGAGAATTTATCAGTGAAAGAAGTTCAAGAGATGGTCGGTGTGCTAGCGGATGTAGCCGATCGAGATGAAATTTCAATCTACCTACGATACATGGGGGTCAAGAACTTAGACCAGGCTATGGGCTAAGTAGTTCGCCTAAAAGTCAATTTCCAAATAGCCTTCTTTGAGAAGTTTGTGAAGATGAATGGTGACAGTGTTATCGCTGTGGGGACTGGCGTCGATAACTTCTTGAATTGTATCGAAATTCAGTACTGATTGAAGCGTGTCGAGTTCTTGTGATCCTAGAGCTGAGAGCCTTGGGAGCATGGGAATACAAAGTGCTAGGCTGCTATCTAGAGAGGGCAGGTCCTCTTTGATGCGGCTGATTTCATCAGTTTCTCGGACTGCCTTTAGAATGAGTTCATGCGATGAAATGCTTGTTAAATCATGGGACGGAACCGCAGCCAAGTTAGGATCTAGCCTAAAGTTTCCTGAGGTCCATACGATTATTCGGGCGAAAGCCTTGTGCGGGTTGGTTTCTGGTTCGGTTTCGATTTCTGCATGTAGAATGTTACCTTCTTTGAGATAAATTCTGCCCTTTTGTTTGTGCTCAAGAGTGAGAATTCCTGATTTTTTATTGCTACAAAAAAGTTGGAGAAGGTCGGGAAGAGGAACCTCTTCGAGGGTACCACTCATGCTGGCATTGTCTAAGACTTGAGTATTCATATCCGCCATCATTTCCTTTAGGGCGGGCGCGTCGTTGACTAGGTCTGTTTCCAGGGTAATGTCTTTTCCTGCAATTATTCTTGCAATGGAAGTTCCTATAAGAATTCGGTCATCGAATTGAAGGGCCTGCCGTCGGATACGCTCGCCGTTGACATAGGTGCCGTTGGTTGAACCTAAATCTACTATCTGAAGTGCTTTGCCATCGAATTCAATTTTGGCATGTTTACGAGAAACCTTGTCTTCGGCCAGGACTAAATCGAGGTTTGGGGCGCGGCCGATCAAGATTTCGACTCCGTGATGGAGGGGAAATTCGGCGCCTTGATATCGACCAGAGAGAAACTTCAGAGCGTAAGAAGCCATACTGAATTGATATTTTGAATAGGGAATTTGTGCAACTAGGGTGACCGGGGGTGTCAACAAATTTTGATCACGGCAGAACCACGTTTTTGCTTACTCTTCGGTTGCGAAATTACTAGCGAGTCCTTGTAAAAGCTCAAGGGCGGCTTGGGCTTCTTCGAGCTCATTGAATTCTTCTACAATGCGATTGAGTTTGTTTTGTGCAGCGGTGAGTTCTTTTTGGGCAATATGGGCTTTGGCCCCTAGGAGAAGTGCTTGGGCGTCTAACCCTAGGTTGCCGTAATTACTTAATAAATAGTTAACCCGAAGTGTGGTTCCCTTAAATTTACTGCGTTGAAAGTAAAACTTTGCAACGTATAGTTCATGCTCAGCTAATTTGTATCGGCATTGCTTAATGCGTTGTCTTGCTTTCTTTGATTCTTCTGCATTGGGGAATTTTGCCGTCATTTCACGGTATGCTTGAATGGCTCGTCTGATATTGGCTTGGTCTTTCTCGGCGGAAGGAGGTAAAAACCACCAATCGCCCGGAATTTGGTCAAAATATGCGTTTCCAATCTGAAGCCGTGCATAAGCGGATTGCTGATGCTTTGGGTAGTATTTCAAAAAATTTCGATAAGTATTAACTGCTTGGTTGAACTTTCCACTTTCAAGGTGGGCGTCGGCAATTTTGAGAAGGGAAAGTCGCGCCCATTTAGAATAGGGATACTTCGTTCTTACGGTTGTGAAGCCCTCAATCGCTTCGGGATAAAGACTGTCTTCCAGGTCTTCTAGGGCGTTTTTATAGAGTTTTTCGGCCACGCTATCGGGGGCGGCATTGGGCTCAGGAGTCGCGGAACACCCCAGTGAGCTCAAAAAGTAAATAAAGACGAAACTAAAATAAATTATTCGATGAAAGTGCGCCATGGGCAGCCATAGCAAGTGGTGTACTGGGGCTCAACCCCTCGCCTCAACTCTCTTTTTAAGCTAGATAGACCCTTGTCTAATAACGCACGAAGGGTTGGTTGTTCTCCTATGGCTTCTAGTTTGCGTGAGTTGGAAAGTTCTTTTTCTAAGGTTCCCTCAGTAGAGTCTTGTTTAAATCTCGGCCGCTATTATTTTGCCCATGGCCAGTTTTTGCAGGCGATGGTTATTTGTAAGAAGGGCGTGAAACTCTTTTCCAACGATCCTCAAATTAGGTTGCTCTTGGCCGAGATCTATCTGGCTCAGGGAAAGTTGGTAAAGGCCAACGAAGTGGCCAGCTCTCTTTGGCAAAATGCTCCGTGTGCACAAGTGGCGGTTGTATTGGGTCAGCTCGCCGAAGCCAATAGCGATAGGGACGCAGCCTTAGAAGCCTACGAGCAAGCGTTAAAGCTAGACCCAAACTCTCAAGTGGCACTTAGAGCGAAGGATTCATTGCGGGGGCAAGCTGATGCTTCGCTGAAGTCTTCGCCAGAAGTAGTTGTGTCGTCGCCAGAATCGACATTACCACTCGCCTCAGAGGGTGATGCCAAGCAGCAAAGTGCCCCTGAAAAAGAGTTGGGCTTTACGAGTTTGCAGGAAGTATTTGCAGAGTCAAGTTTGGGTGTCGAAGCTGAGCAGTGGGATGATCTTAGGGGGACTCCCAAAAGGCGTTCTACTCTCTTGGGCTTTGTTCCAGGCAAGAAGGGGAGTCTGCGCAATACTCTCTTGCTTGCTTTTGTTCTTTTTACCGCGAGTGCTGGAGTTATTTATTGGCTATGGGCCCAAGCGCAGAGAACTCAACAAGTGGCAGTCTTATCAGACAAAATGGTTCAGGCTCTTCACAAGGATACAGTGGCAGGTTATCACCAAGCAATTGCCTTGTGGCACGACCTCCATTCTATTGATCCTGATCACTTCTTAGGTGCAGCTTTGGCCGCCTATGCGCACACTATTTTGGGCACGGAGCACGGGGTGAATCAGTCCCTTAAGCTTGCCCGCAAGCTAATGGATGAGCTGCCCGCTAAAGGTTATGAGTCTGCTTATGCGCAATCCGCTGGTTTGCAACTGAGGCGATACGCTGGTGAAAATAGCCAAATTTGGGAGCAATCGGAAGCTTCGTTGAAAAAAGGGGGAGTAGATCCGTGGGTCGTACTGGAATTATTTTTAGCGAAGGCGCAACTGGCTCCCACTTCCATTGAGACAACCACCCTCAGAGCTCGCTTAGAGGGGGCTCTTACCTATCAAACGCGCGCCCATCATCTACTGGGGTGGCATTTTTTTCGAGCAGGGGACTGGAGTCGAGCTATGGCCTCTTTCGAGAGGGCTTTGAACAATAGTCCCGAGCATCTAGGGGGCCAATTGGGCCGAGCTTTTGTTTTGGTATCGACTAATCCCAACGGCTCTCGTGATGAAGTTAACGCACTCTTAGATAACATCGCCGAGCGTGCCAAAGAGGCAGAGTCGAAGAACTTGACTCAAAAATACCGGTGGTTGAGAGCTGAAATCTCTAGATTTCATCCTGATCCCAGGGTCGTTGAAGATGGGAAAAAAGAACGTATGGCCATTTTGGAGAGAACTGGAGGAGGATTGTACGCCTATCGAGAAGGTCGGATTCAGCTCCAGGCAAAAAACGTGGAAAAGGCAATGGAACACTTGAAAGAGGCTGCAGAGATGGAGCCCTCCTCGGTGGAGTATGTTCTTCAATGGGTGCGGGCACTTGCGCTATTGAGTAAACCCAAGGAGGCTCTTGGGGTTCTTAAGACAGCCCGCCAGCGCGGTTTGCAGACAGCTGCTTTGGAACTGACAACCGTTGAGTTGCAAATTGAGGCCAAGCAATCGGTTGAGTGGACTCGACTAGAGCTTGTCAAAGCCCTTGATGGTCCTCGCTTGTTTGCAAAGGCCCGCTATCTCAAGGCAATGGGCTTGCGCCTCGCCGGAAAGTCAAGGGAAGCGAGTATTTTGCTCGAAGCCTATCTAGATGCGTTACCGGCATCGGTTTTGGCTAGTCGAGAGTCGCTTTTATGGTGTGAGCTCGGAAATGCCTATTGGGACATGGGCCAGCAGCGTGAAGCGATTGCGGCTTATCAGCTGGGCTTAGAACTTAGTTCAACAAACGCTATGTGCCTTGCCACTCTTTGCTCAAGAAGCAAAGGGAGATTTCGCAAGAAGGTTTGTGAGTCTCGTAGGTGAGATAGCGCGACCTATTTTAGATATCGTTCCAGGGTTGCGGTGATTTGTTGGGCGAGATCTCGTAGCCCGTCATCTTCAAAAGCAGGGTTCGGATCTTTATCACGGGACCATTGCAGGAGAGTACTGACGATCGTTTCGGTTATATGCTCAAGTCCGGATGAATTGTCGATCCCGTCCGCTCCCCACGGTGGTGGGTTCAACGGAGTGACGTTGTGCTCCTTGACCCATTCGCTGATACGAGTTCTCATGAGTTGGTCACGAAAGTCGAACCAGCGTTTTCTTTCTTCAGGCATGGTCAGGAGAATGTCCTTAAAACGCCGAAACGCACCTTTTCCGTTGATTGCTGCTTCTACTCGGGCTCTTGTGTCGTCGACTTCAATAGAGCTCGTAAATTCCGAAATCCATTGATATTGAATTCGGGATGGAATTATCTCCACAGGAATATAACGCTTTGAGTCGCTTCGGACTTCATTAAGCGTAGGGTCCCCTGGTGGGAGCTTGAGTACTCTCCCATTTTCGAGACAAAAAAAACACCGCAGCTCAGGCATATTCATTTGAAATGCACTAAAGAGCCCGGGCCAATCTACAGTTAGTTCTAGCACAATCGTATTCTAATAATGAATTCTAGCAAACGCGATTCTTAGGCCGCTAACAACAAGTGTAGCTGAATATATACCATAAGATCAAATCGCACGTCACTCTATCGAGTCATTAAAGCTATTGTTGAGGCTTAGAGGCTTTTGGGATTTAGAATTAGGGGACGGATTGAGTGAGCTCCAGCCCGAATAGATTTGTTGGGAAGCCAGAATATTGGCGCAAGTAGAAGAGTGTAGGAGCTCCATAGAATTTTTGCTTTCTAGAAAATAGTGTCCACATAATGGGAGAAAGGCTAATTCGGCTTTGTTAGTGGAGTGGCTTTTTGGGCGGAGGAGCTAATCTAATTCTCTAAAACGACCCTAGTTGGGATAGGCGGCTAGCTTATCGAATTATTTTCAAGCGTGGAATGTGGGGGGCTTACCCTCAGCAAGAAGGTTTAGTATTCCATTTTAGGGGAGACTCTAGAGGAAATCTTGGGGCTAGAGTTTCCATTTTTGTTCCGACGAGGAGTCAGGCTCTGCTTTAGGGGCAGGTGTGGATGGCTCTTTTGCAGGAGTATCCGAAGGCTCCGAGGGGGAAGGCGATAATTCAGGGTTGGGTATTGCGAGCGGCGGGGGATCATCGACCGGCCTTGGAGTATCCGAGGATTGATAGGTTTTGATGCGGTGCTGAATCTCTCCTATCCAAGATTGAGCTTCATCGGCATGGGTGGTTCCCAGACTGAGGGCAAGTTCGAATTTCTCCAAGGCGGTATTGAGCTGGGTGGCTATATTCTTTAGGGTTACTAGCCCCGTTTTATAGGCAACATCTGCTCTGAGAATCTGCAATTCTCGTCGTTGTTCTTCAGCCAATCCGGGCAGTGTTTCACAGCGGCTGATATAGGTGGCGACAAGTTGAAATTCCTGGGAGTCAGGTGAGTTGATTCGTTGTCGGGACCAACCGGAGAGGAGTCCAAAAATAGCTCGGTCTAGATCGGTTCGATCTTTGAGTACTTCACTGGGCTCGACCTTTACTTCTTTGGGAAGTTCAAGTGGAGCATAAATGGGCGCTAGTGTTGGATCACTTGGAACGTAGGGTTTAAAGCCATAGGGTAAGAACCTGCCTTGTTCAACAATGAGCATTCCGTTGTGAGAATTGAGTCGGTATTGTCGTTGATTGATGTCGCTCAAAAGATAAACGATGACCCCGCTTAGTCCAACAACGATTAATAGGAGGAGCAGGAGTGTAAAATTGCGTGCAATACCCCTCTTTTTAGGGGCGGGGATGGAGGGAACTTCAGGATCATCATTTGGTTTCATTATAGACTCCCACATAGGGAAGATTTCGATAATGTCCTGCTAAGTCGAGCCCATATCCAATCACAAACAAATTCGGGATTTCGAAGCCCACATAATCAACACCAATCGGAATCTTCCGGTTACTAGTTTTGTCTAGCAACGAACAGATTCTAACCGACTTTGGCTTGCGGGTTGCAAAATTTTGGCAAAGATAGTTCATCGAAAGTCCAGTATCCACGATATCCTCAACGATCAAGACGTCCTTACCTTCAATCGCAGCGCTTAAATCCGAGGTTATTTGCACAACGCCTGAACTTTTAGTTTGATTTCCATAACTCGAAATTCCCATAAACTCACACCGAACGGTTAGGTTGATGGCCCGAGCGAGATCTGAAAAGAAAATTACCGATCCCTTCAGGATGCCGACGAGGACTAGTTCATCTGTGCCGTGATAGTCGTGGGTAATCTCTGCGCCCAATTCCTGAACGCGCTTAGCGATTTGCTCGCTAGAAAAAAGGACTTCTATATTTTCTTTCGAGTATGACATGAGACCTCTTATGACACAGGTGAAGGTTGGTGTTTAAACGAAACTGTTGTTGAGAATTTCCCCAACACCACCTGCACCCGGAACAATATATTGCAATTCATTGAGCCCTACTTCCTCGCTCCATTGAGTGCCGAGCTTTGTTTGTAGGACTTCTTTGGAGCTCAGGCCCCGATCGACTCGCAGCCCATAAATGATTGCGTCCGGATGATCGGTGGTGATTCGTTTGACGTACTCCGGGGTAATAATAAGGTTGAGTGCTATGATTTTTTGGGGAGCACCAGATTGGGCACCGATTTCTTTATACATTGAAATGGCATGAGAAAGACTTCCGCCTGTGGCGCCCATAGGATCGGGTAACAATACAATGGAGTTTCGGATATTTCCGCCAATCTTGCTTCCGGCAACGCTAACTCCAGTAACCCTGTCATTTTCGTCGGTGACACGAGCCATATAGATGTGATCTTGGCGAATGCACTTTTGATCCATCAATTGGGTTAGTAAATCGAATGTGACTTGAGAGGGAAGGGTACCAGCACGCGCAATGGCTGCTGTGACTACTTGGGTATTCGGACAAACGACATCTCCAACCCAAACTCCTTTCGGTGTTACTTCGGCCATGCGAGTTTGGGTTTCTTGTTGCTGTCGAGGAAATTCGCTGGCAATGACTTCGCTTGCCAAGGCGCGGTAGAGATCTCGGACCAGTGAAGTAATTTCTGGCAGGTGTGTTTGGGGTGAGCAGAGTTTAGCGAGTTGGCTTAGCCAAAGAGGGTTTGCCAGAAGATGCACATTCCGGCCGTAGTGATGCTCAACCTCGGGGGTAGTGTAGCGGCAATTTGTGTAAGTTATGTCTCCCATAGGAAGGGGATACTACCTTTCGGGGAGAAAGTGTCAAAGAATAATGAAGTTGTGGGAATGCTTCTCGGCGTTTTTGGGAAGAGGGCTCAGTCGCAATAACGACGAAACATCTGATGATCGCTCTTGCATAGTCGTTCAGAGAGTTCCACCATAGGTACCTGATGCCATTCGCCGTTAACTTTGACTCGGAGAAGGTTGGCGTTAATACGTTCTTCGATTTCTGAATTTTGCTCACTTTGAGCAATCGTTGAATTGATAGCGAAGAGGCCAAGAGCAAAAACTCCGCAAACCCCCACCATTAGTTTGAGTGCTCTTTTCATAAGACACCTCCAAAAATTCCTTAGAATTCCAGGATTTAGTTATCCGATGACTTTCTTGTTGGCAAGCAAAATTCCACGAACTTTTTTGCTGGTTGGGTGGTGGAATTTTGTTTCTTGCCTTTTAGAATTATCGTCGGCAAGGTACTGAAATCGAAAGGAATTTACGGACCAATGCAATTGAGTTGGCTTCATCCGTGGTTGTTGGTAGGGGCTTTTGGGGCAGCCTTGCCAATTTTTATTCATCTAATCGGTAGGCGCCGGGCATCCAAGGTCGATTTTGCTGCGTTTGATTTTCTTTTGACGGTTAACAAAAAGCTCGCTCGAAGAGAGCGTTTACGACAGTTTTTTCTCCTTCTTTTGAGAACCTTGGCCATTTTGGCCTTGGTAATCGCTCTGGCGAGACCGGTACCACTTCGGGTTGGAGCGCAAGAGCAGGTTCAAAAAAGAGCGCTCATTGTGTTGGATACTTCTGCTTCGATGGGTTTTGTAAGCGAGTCTCGGCCATTGCTTGACTACGCAAAGGATCACGTTCGCGAGATCGTCAAGGAGTTGCAGCCCGGTGATGGTATTAGTTTAGTAGTTGCCGGAGATGATATTGAGATTCCTTTTCAGGTACCCACGATCGAGCATTCTGCTCTCCTAAGGCATTTGGACTCCGTCGAGGTGGCTCTTGGCCGTGCTGATTTGGGTGCTGCTATCGATAAGGGCCTGCAGTCTTTGGGCGAGGATGGGGTGGGCGTCGAAATTTTCGTGGTTTCTGATTTAGCAGCGAATAGCTTTGAACAGGTTAGACCCTCTGGAATGGATCCTTTACCTGAGTTGCAATTGGTCGATGTTTTGAACCGGACGACGCTCAAGGCGCTTTCTAACGTGGCGATTGTATCGGTGCAGGTTGAGCGTTCGCCGCATTCGGCTCTAGATAGAGTATTGAAGATAGGGGTTCGAAACCACGGCTCGACGGCACTTCGGCGTCAGGGCGTCGAGTTGCTTTTTGATGATTCGGTTAAACAGCGTGGTTTTATCGATTTGGGACCCAACGAAGCCCGTGAAAAATCCATGACGGTTACCTTTGATAAGCCTGGGGTGTATCGCGGCGTTGTCAGATTGGCTTCTACTTCAAAGGAAGGATTTTTGTCGGACAACGACTTTCCCTTTGTTCTTGAGGTGGCATCGGGAGTTCGAGTGCTAGCTGTTAATGGCGATGCTCGTAGTGTTCCCTACGAAGACGAGCTTTTTTTCCTCGAACGCGCTTTGGAGGCTCTGCCCGCGGGTGAATCGCCCATTGATTTGGAGATCGTGGATCATGAAGAGCTGATTTCTATTGAGGTACAAGAGCGGATTCGAACCCAGATCGATGTGGTTATTTTGGCGAACGTGCGAGAAGTGCAACCGTCGGTAGTGGATACTCTTGAGACATTTTTGGGCAGGGGCGGCGGAGTATTGGTAACCCTGGGGGACCAAATTTCCTTTGAGAAAACGAATAGCGAGTTAGCCACAATCTTGCCTCACCCGATTCGCGATTTTCATCAAGCCTATGATCCTATTTCGGAAACCAGAGCCCTGGGAATAGGGGAGATGGATTGGGACCATGCGGTGATTCGAGGCTTAGGGCTCTCTTTTCAAGAGAGTATGAACGCGGCGCAGACTCGTGGTTATTTTAATTTAGCTACAGGCGCTAAGGGAAAGACCAGGACGCTTTTGAGATTTGACAATGGTGCACCGGCTTTATTGGAGGGCTTGCGAGGGCCGGGGCGCGTTCTTTTGTTAACGACAACCTTGGATTTAGACCAGAGTAATCTCGTTATGCGCAGTGGGTTTCCACCACTTTTGCAGCGGATTTGTCGCTACTTAGGGGGAGCGACTTTGGAAATTAGTGGCAATCAGGTTCAGCAAGGTGAGCGGTTTGAATTGTTATTACCCAAGAGAGGACTTTCCGTAGCGTTGGTTTCACCTTCGGGAGTTCGAAAGGAATACCCTGTGGCTGAAGGTCGGCGCCGGGTTGAAATACCCGACTTATTGGAGGTTGGTATTTATCAGGTGGAGGTAGGGGAAGCGGATTGGCAGTCGCAGCCGGAGTTGGATATCGCGGTTAGTCCGAGCCTGCGGGAGTCGGATTTTAGCCCGGTTAAACCCAGTGTTGTTGCTGCTGCCTTTGGAGGGGAAGAGCAAGAAGCATTCGTTTCGCTTACGAGGTCAGATCCATCCTCATCGGACGGTTTTAGAGCTCGCGGTTATGCGGCCTACTTCTTAATGGCTTTGGGGCTCTTTTTTATTGGGGAGTCACTTTTGGCCTCAAGGGGCTAGAGCTCCTCGAAAAATGTGCTCGAATGGCACACCTGCTTGACCCTTGGTTAAGGGACAACGTGATTGAAGCAATTAGATAGAGAGGGATACGTCAAGGTGGCGGAGGATGAAGGGCCGCCGAAAAATGACGTAAACTAGTCTTTTTTCGCGTCGCCGAAAAAAGTGGCCTTATCAGGGGTGGTTCCTTTG